>JAVVFR010000255.1:0-3320 GCA_032250595.1 Bacteroidales bacterium
CGTTCGGGGTATTACCGCGATCAAACATTTATGTTTGCTTCGGGAATGATGAAGACAGAAGAGTTTTTTGCGCAACTCTATGGCGATACAGAACTCGCCAACAATCCTGCCAATGGGGGCAGACTAATGAATAATCATTTTGCAACACGAAGTCTGGACCAGCATGGAAATTGGAAAAACCTGGTCACTCAAAAAAACAGTTCGGCCGATATTTCTCCTACAGCGGGCCAGATGCCGAGATTATTAGGCCTGGCGCAAGCTTCAAAGCTGTACCGGCAGGTGCCTGAGATGAAAAAGTATAAGAAATTTTCTGTAAAAGGCAATGAGATAGCCTTTGGTACCATTGGTGATGCCAGCACTTCTGAGGGGCACTTTTTTGAAACAATCAATGCCGCCGGTGTATTGCAAGTGCCATTGTTGCTTTCGGTGTGGGACGATGGTTATGGAATATCTGTACCGAAAGTGCATCAAACAACAAAACAGAGTATTTCACTACTGCTTAAGGGGTTTGAAAAAGAGAGCCAAAATGAGGGGTTTATCATAAAGCAAGTGAAAGGCTGGGATTATGCGGAACTGATTACAACATACAGAGAAGTGGCCGGCCTGGTAAGAGAACATCATATACCGGCAGTGATACATGTAACCGAACTTACTCAGCCCCAGGGACACAGCACCTCTGGTTCACACGAACGTTACAAAGATGAAAAACGCTTGCTGTGGGAGAAGGAACATGATGGCATCACACGTTTTAAACAATGGATATTATCAACGGGAGTTGCCAAAGAAGAGGTGTTGACACGAATAGAGGAAGAGGCTTTACAGGCTGTTAAGCAAGCAAAAAAATCAGCATGGAATAGTTTTAGTAAGCCAATTATAAAAAAGCGTGATGATTTTTTGGCAATGGTGGATATCACCACCTGTAACTGTGCAAAAACTTCCAAGATTGAAGCGATCAAAACCGACCTGAAAAAAATTGCTACACCCATACGTTCAGATATCACTTCAGCAGGGAAAAAGATTGTAAGGCTTATCTGTGATGCATGCAGTGATCCGGAAAACTCTCTCAAAGAGCGTGTTAACGACTTTCTGGATATCGACTTAATGGATAATGAGAACCGTTACAGCACACATCTTTACAGCCGGTCTGATCGATCGTATGCTCATATTGAACCGGTTGAGGCGATATATAAGGAAAAACCTGAATATGTTCCCGGCCGTGAGATTTTACGTGACAATTTTGATCATATCTTTAGAAACAATGATAATGTGGTGATTTTTGGGGAGGATGTTGGAAAGATAGGCGGGGTAAACCAGTCGCTGGAAGGTTTACAAGAGAAGTATGGGGTAATGCGTGTGGCCGATACAGGAATACGTGAGGCAACTATTATCGGACAGGGGATAGGACTGGCCATGCGTGGCTTACGGCCTATTGCGGAGATTCAATATTTCGATTATCTCTTATATGGTTTGCAGGTGTTGAGTGATGATCTGGCTACATTGCACTATAGGACACGTGGAGGACAGAAAGCACCATTGATCATCTCTACACGCGGCCACCGCCTGGAAGGAATTTGGCACTCAGGTTCACCGTTGAGTATGGTGGTCAATTCATTACGGGGTGTACATGTTCTGGTTCCCCGTAATATGACAAAAGCTGCAGGTTTCTATAATACCATGCTGGCAACCGATGAGCCGGCGTTAATCATTGAGCCTCTTAACGGATACCGTTTGAGGGAACCTAAACCTGAGAATATAGGTGAGTTTAAAGTGCCTATTGGTAAAGCTGAAGTATTAATTCAAGGGGAAGATGTGACTGTGGTTACATACGGCTCCTGTGTGAGAATTGCAGAAAATGCGGTGAAGCAGCTTAGTGCGTATGATATATCGGCTGAGCTTATCGATGTGCAATCGCTGTTGCCATTTGATCTGGATCATGCCATTGCCAAATCAATACAAAAAACCAACAAAGTAATATTCTTTGATGAAGACGTGCCAGGAGGAGCAACTTCGTATATGATGCAAAAAGTGCTGGAAGAGCAGCATGGATGGTCTTCCCTTGATGCAGCACCTAGAACACTTACTGCCAAAGAGCACAGAGCTGCTTATAGTTCCGATGGTGATTACTATTCCAATCCCAACGCTGAAGACCTTTTTGATATAGTGTATAATATGATGCATGAATACCATCCCCAGAAATTTCCTAAAACCTTCAGTTATAAGATGAATAAGAATAAATTTTAAAATAAAAAAGCCGGGTATTACCCGGCTTTTTTATTTTATTTTTTTTTGGTTGCTTACTGAACTAATAATTTTTGTGAGCTAACCTGTCCGTTTTGGGTAACTTTAACGATATAGTATCCTTTTTCAACATCAAGGTTGATGGTAGTATTGAGGTCGTTAAGCTCTTGTGTATAAACAAGATTTCCGGCAATTCCATATACATCAACAGTAGCTTTGTTTGCTGAAGAGAGTTCAATCGTGACAGTGCCGGTTGATGGATTTGGATAAATATTAGCGTTATTTGCTGCAGGTTCGTCAATGCCAATTTGAACATTATTTACGTAGAAACCGATATCAAACCCCCAGTTAGCCGTAGGGTACATAATATCATTCAGGAATGCCGGGCTTGTCCATAGTTGATATCTTGTATCTACATGCACGTAGTGAGAGAGGTTAAATCCGAAAATTGGATCATCGGCGAAATAGAGGGGTGTTAGTGCAGCATCTTTTACACCATAAAAACCAACCCTCATAGAGTTCATCTGTGGATTAGCGATAGCGGGATTCCCGGTTGCAGCGCTATAAGAGAATAATGAGTCACCGAAACTATAAGAGTATCCCGGGATGAAAGCCATATGGATACCTACGATTTCATTGGCAGGAACAGAAAGTCCTACGGGTACAGTAATATATTTTCCAAAATTGAGTGTAGAGTCTGCATTGGTCAATGGATATTTAATAACTGTTTTTGAAGTTGGAGTAAGAAAAGCTTGTGCTCCATATTGTGTACTGTTGCTGGTCAGATATGGGGGGCTAATCTGATGGCTGTTAGAAGAAAATTGAATATTGTCAAAAATTGGATCTTCCTGGGCAATTCCATGCACAAGTTCTACCAACAGTGTGTCGGTAGCAGCAATCTCTTTTCTGTACCATCCAAGAATGAAGACAGAATCGATTGTATAGGTTGCGTTTGGAGGAACAATTGGTGCCAGCAGGTTGCTATCGAAAATAATGGAGTATGGATCAAATGCCATACCAACCCCATGCAACCAGTTGTGAGAAAAAATCCCACCGGATTCATAGATTACAGTTGAGTCAGG
>JAVVFR010000256.1:0-3305 GCA_032250595.1 Bacteroidales bacterium
CAGATGGTATGGTAGGTAGGCTGTCGACAGGTATGGCATTGAAAAATTTCCTTACCTCCGAAGGGGTAATCTTTACATTGTTCACAAGCCCATGTTGTATTTGTTCAATCATGATTTGATCACGTGTGATATCATAAAACTCCTTTTTAAATGCCTCAACACTTTTCCCGTAAAACTCTTCAAACTTCTCTTTGGAGTTAAACTGCATGATATAGTAGTTCAGCTTTCGTTCTATCTGTTGCGTAATTTGTTTGTCGGACACAGTAATAGAATCAGCATAGGCTTGTGTAAGCAACAATTTCTGTATGAGCAGCTCTTCAAAAGCACGACAGCGGATTTCAGGGTCCTCATAGTAAGTGCCTTTTTGATACATATACTGAATATACTGTGTCTCTATTTCAGAATGCAATACCATGTCTTTTCCTACCACAGCAATCACTTTATCTATTATCTTATCCTGGCTCTTTAATGAAGTGTTGACTGCAACGATGAAGAGTAAGAAAGCAATTATTCTTTTTGTCATAAAATTAAATTTTTCCGTTAAATATGAACATTTACAATGCTGTAAAATGTTTTTCGAATAACAGGTTCATAAATATAGGTAGTTAAAATACTTCAAACCTGTTTTTCTTTTTGGCGTTTTCATAGATACTGTTGTTCATCTCGTTCAGAATAGCTACCTTTTTAGTGTGTAGAATGATAGATTTTATTCTATCACGTTCAAAACTGAGAGGAGAGTAACCTTCTTTAATTCTGAAAGCTTTAATATATACAAGGTAACGATAGAGTGAGTCTTGTATTTCAATAAATTTGTTATTTTGGAGAAATGCTTCCTGGTTGTATGATTTTATTGGGATCTCTTTAAGCATATCATCAAAAAAGAGCCATGATTCATCATCGAGATAGTAATTTTCAGCATGCATTTTGCATAGTTCACCTAACTCAATACGCAGTGGATTGTCGTCACTTTGCATCAGCTGTCTGAAACGATTGATTTTTTTTTCATCTTTTAGAAGCTTGACATAAATTACTTTCACAATATTATTTTTAAGAAGAAAATCCTCTTTGTGCGTATCATAGTACGTTTGTATCTCGGCATCTGTTACAGTGGTATCAAGCTTTTGTTTTATAAGCTCTTGTTCGTAGGCGAAAATAATCAGCGCATTTCGATAGTCTTCTATCTGTTTTTCAAAATCCAGGTTCTGACCCTTTAGTTGTTTTTTAGCTTGTTCAAGAAGCAGCTGGTTTCGTATCCATTTATGGATATAATTGACAGTAGCTTCAGCGCTGTCGGCAAGAATAGTTTCTCTAGGGATAGCTTCTCTGACCTCATCAAGATACAGATATTTATCTGTCACACGTGCCACGGGGATCCGGTCTTTGTCATGTCGGGAGCAGCTTGTAATAGTTATAACAAGAATAAGCAAAAGGCTCCCTGAAACTGAAAAATAGTATGTAGTTTTATGTAATCCCACTGCTGCTAATTGTTCTCTGATTGATACATTGGTACAAAAGGTTCGTAAAAAATGTCTACGGTATATTTTTCCCGGAGTTCTTTAATCCATTCTTTCTCCAGATGATCTTGATATTGTGTTATCATAAGTCCTCTGATCTCTTCCAGTTTTTTGATGCCTGGTGGGATTATTTCATGAACATCAACGATCACAAAGCTTTTGTTAGATTCAATGATCTCTGAAATACCTGTTTTCCAGCACATATCAACGATATCATTATCACCTTTTTCATAGATGCCTTCTCTGGTGGAGAGGTTCAGTGTGGTGTTGGCATTAGCAAATTTAATAATAGAATCTTGATCTAATCCTTGATTTAGCATGTTTTGTATGCTATTTGCTATCTCTTTCGATTGGCAGAAGAAGAGTGTTGCTTTTGCTCTTTCTTTCCATTGATATTGCTCTTTTTTTGTTTCATAGAAGGCCTTAAGCCCTGCAGTATCTTCCACCGCTTTTTGCCATACTTTTTTATTCATCAGGTCGAACAGTAGTATTCCATCACGATACTCTTTCATAAGGGATTTGAAGTTTGGGAAGAGATCTTCTAACTTATTATCTTTATAGGCCAGCACCTTTTTATCTGCAAATTCCTGGAAACGTTCATTAAAAAAGAAGTCAATGTCTCCTTTTCCTGTTCTTTGTTGATTTTTCTCAATGAATTGAGCCAATTCATATTGGGTATATTTAGTGTCACCAATTTTCATAACCGGTTTAGGCATGGCAAGAGCTTTTTCAGCTTTCCATTGAGCATTGAACACTGATGAATCAAGTAATTCTTTCACAGGAGAGAGGTTTTTTGAATATAATTTAAAACCAAAATCATTTTTGGCATTTGCAATCGCTTGCTTACGGCTGATATTAGCTCTGCTATCACGCGTCATACGTTGTTTTATTCCTGCAAACTCTTCTTTAAAAGAGCCTACATCTTCTTTATCGGCGAGTTTAATAATATGCCATCCATACAGTGTAGGCAATGGCTCACTAACATCCCCGACGTTCATCCGGTATGAAGCTTCCACAAACTCCGGGACCAGTCCGTTAACATTATACCACCGTAGTACTCCACCGTTTTGTGCGGTATTGTCTTCGTTGTATTGGCGTGCCAGTTCGTCGAATGTTTTCTTTCCCGACATATATTGCTGGTAGATATCATTAATTTTTTGTTTCACTGCCATAGAGTCTTCGGCTGTGCCATTAAAAGGATGTTTTAGGAAAATATGATGAAAGAAGGCTCTTTTCATGGCCGGCTTTTTGTCTGTTGTTTTAAGGATATGATATCCGAATACTGAACGGGTAATATTGCTTATTTCTCCGACAGGGGTGTTGTATGCAGCATTTTCAAAGGGGTAGATCATGTTAAAAACTGTAAAATACCCAAGGTCTCCCTTATTGCCTTTTCGTGCAGGGGAGTTTGCTGAACCTGGGATGTCTCTGGCTGAGGGGTCATCAGATATCTCAACAGCAACAGCATTAAAGTCCTCTCCTGTCTTAACACGTTTTAAAGCTTCTTTGGCTTTTTTCCACGCTTTAAGGGTGTCTTCCGGGGTTGGGTCTTTAGGCAGGCTAATCAAAATATGGCTTGCTCTTATATCGTATTTCATCCTTTCGTAAGCCTCTTTTATCAATGAATCAGTAACGGCTGTGTCGATAAGGTATTGTTCTGCCAACTGCGACCGGTATCCAGCAAGTTCAGTAATGAATGATTTGGATGTGTCCATGCCAAGGGCTTCAGCCTCCTCCACTTTCAATTTATACTTCACAAACATATCCATATAATCTTCTATCGATTTGCGG
>JAVVFR010000257.1:0-3303 GCA_032250595.1 Bacteroidales bacterium
CTATCACAATGTATGCTATTGTTTAAACACAAACATTCATTATGAAGGCATTACAACATTATCGAAGCTATGAAACAGCCTCATAAGCTTCTCAATTTAACAATTGAACCCTTATTATTATTTATTAAAATTTTAGTCATGAAAAAACAAGGTGTTGCATTATTGATTGTGCTGTCAGTTATACCGGAACATGGAATATAACACAAAGTAGCAGCAATGACGACAGTCCTGATGATTTGCACCTCACTATCTTTTTTAATCTCACAAATCAATTTGTAGAATTAAATGACGATTGGCATTTTATCTCTCAATCATCCTCAAAAATAGAATTGATTGATATAAGTAGAGGAAATGGAGGAACAGATTATTTAACATTTGAAAAAAATAATCTTTCCTTCATCACGAAAAGAAATACGTTTACAGAACAGTGATTTTTCTCACAATATTTTTTTTGCCAATTTTGACTTTCAAAAAATAGATCCCCGGATTTAACTCACTAACAGGTAGTTCTATCTTATAATTTTTCAAGTAGGTGATATCGGAGGCCAAAATCATGCTGCCGTTTATATCAAATAACTTGGCTGAACACGCTGCTGGAAAATCGAGTTGAAGGTCAATGGTAAGGAGATTATCCGCCGGTAGTGGATAGATGCTGAACCGTTCAATTCCCAATTGCTCTTCGATACCGATGGTTTTAACATACATGCCATTATAGCTCATTGTGCCATCGATGCTATTCTGCACAAACAGCGTGAAAGGCCCTATGTTGCCGGCAGGTGCAGTGAACGTTGCACTGATGAGCTGATCAGATGAAACATTGATATTGTCAGGTAAAATATTAATACTGCCTTGGTTAAGGCATACCTGAAGATGCGCTATATCAAAAAGAAAGTGTGTACTATTACCAATGATAGAGACATTTGTTGTCTGCCCCTCAATCAGTGTGTCGGGTGAAGCAGTGATATAGGGCGTGTTGAGAGAGACGACCAGAAATTTGTTTTGCGCATAAAGATTCCCATGAATCTGATCTGTTGTTATAAGATCATGGTATCCCGGAAAGTAGTTATTCAAATGTAATATTCCTTGCAATGTAGTATCATTCAAGGTATTCAAATAACTAATATAATAGGTGGGAGAACCCTGGCTGAGCCATGCAGTAACAGAAGCGTTGGTAAACTGTGTTCCGTTACCGATAATAGTCACCGGTATTGTTTGTCCGGGAAAACCATAGTTAGGAACCATCTTCACCAGCGAGGGTTGTGTGACAGCCGGTTGCAGCTGAAAAGCTGCCGGTTTGTTCATAAAACCATCATAATTGTTGTAAATATTTACATCATAAAACCCCGTTGGAGCAACATAAGGAAAAGTAATAGCCGCTAAAACAGAAGTGTTGGAGGTGGCTGTATACATATCGGGAGAGACAGTATAGGAGCCCTGTGTAAACCATATTGATTGCGACCCTTGTAAAAAATGAGTGTTGTTGCCACTGATCGTGAGGTTTAATGGCTGCCCCTTCGCTCCTTGCCCGGGAGTGACAGTATTGATCGCCTGACCATTACTCATAGTAACTGAACAAAAAATGAAAACTATGGATGCTATAATTATTTTATTCATAAGGGTGCATTTTATAAGTTAGGTAATTCAATTGAATATTTTCTCTTTAAATGTAACGCCTCAGACGTTGAAATATCTTTGTCAACAACATGAATTAGATAAACTGCTTCTGTTAATAGTTGCTTAGTATAAGGATTTTTGTCATTGATGCTTTGCCGAAACACTTTCTTTAACCATTTTTCATCTGACTCAATTCGTTGTATTGCGGTTTCAATTCTTGGATCTTCAATACCTTGCCTTGTTCTCTTCGCAACCGCAGGCAAGATCAGCTCCACAGCGATCCTGTATTTCTCATTCCTGCACAAAGTATCCACCATCTGCAGGTGATGGACTGCTTCATAAAGATCACCCTCTTCAAAACATAAAGATATATAATTTAACCGTGCTTCATCAAATTTCGGATTAAAAAGAATCACTTGTTTAAAATATTTTTTTGCTGCCTCCTCCTTTTGAAAAAACCATAATATCCATGCATAGTTGTTGAGGACATAAGGATGGTATTGATTATGATGGTATGCCATTGTATACCACCGGTAAGCATTTATGTAGTCGTGTTGGTTTACACAAGCCTCTCCCGCGTACCATGCGATGGGTGTGGAGGTTTTGTCAAGCTGATGGTTAAAAGAGATAGCCGCTTTTGCCAACTTTTCCTGTGCAACGAAATCTTGTTGTGCACGGGCTCCATACATCCGGTAAGTCATTATCTCGCTATTGAGTTTCTTTGCAAAAAAACATACCAACAGTAAAAGCGGAACAAGTATGATTATCATAATACTTCTTATCTTAAACAGTCTTACCTGATTAAACGACACCCTGAATTTGCAGAGAGAAACGACACCGGCAAAAAAGGCCATAAAGATCATTTGCAGCAAAGGCCGCTCATAAGGAAAACTGAATATTGAAATGATAACAACAGCAAAATAAACAAATAGTATAACCCCTTTCTCACCAATGCTGCAACATTGGTTCTTTCTGTTCACTGTTTTAAAAACAGCATACCCCGCTACCACAAAGAGTGCCAAAAAAATGATCATGCCGGGATATCCACCCTCTGCTCCTTGCTGAAGGTAATCGTTATGTGCCCGTTGAAAAAATGTCCTTCCCGCATCGTTCTCACGTATTGAAGTGACATCATGTTTCATCACTGCCACCCCCCAATTACCTGCGCCTACACCGGTGAGTTTATGACTGTTGATCATCTGCAGTGACACATCCCACAATATTTTCCGTTCAAGTGATGATCCATAACCGGCATTGCTGATTACATGGAACTGCTTTGCCAGCACATGCTCCCTGTTCATCTTATGTATAAAAAAAGTGAGTAAAGCTGTTATTGAAATAAAAACAATCACCCCTGCCACAACTTTTAACATCGATCTCTTGTTTTCTGATAAATGAAACAATACCATCAACAATGTAGCTGCTCCTGCTACCCCTCCTGCCAGCCATACCGCCCTACTGTATGTAATAAGCATGAAAAAGAGGGTTAACAGCAACAAAAAAATATACCCTATCCGAAAAAATCGTTTTGTAGAAAATATTTTTAAAAACAACACCGGGACAGCCAGCAGCAACACCTGAGCAAAAAGATTCCGATGAGCCATCAGAGCGGTTAACTTGTAAGAGGAAGCATGAGAGAAGCGCTCCCATATGCTGTTCTCAAAAAACTGAAATAATCCTGCAGCCAGC
>JAVVFR010000002.1:0-19452 GCA_032250595.1 Bacteroidales bacterium
CTCACCATCATGGAAGAAGGTACAGAACTGCTCACACGTCTTAAAGAAGCACTCGTAGATAAAAAAGAAGTGGCTCTGCCGATGACTACCTCATGCTCGCCGGGATGGATCAAGTTTATTGAACATATTTTCCCTGAATTCTTACCCAGTGTTTCTACTTGTAAATCACCACAACAGATGTTCGGTGCTTTGGCAAAGACCTACTATGCACAGAAACGCAACCTCGACCCGTCGAAAATAGTCTCTGTCTCTATTATGCCTTGCACTGCTAAAAAATACGAAGCCGACCGTCCTGAGATGCGCTCCAGTGGATATAAAGACGTTGATTACGTCCTTACAACCCGTGAGCTTGCTATCATGATCCAACAAGCAGGTATCGAATTTATGAAGCTTCATGATGAGAAATATGACAGCCTTATGGGTGACTCTACCGGAGCAGCCGTGATATTCGGTGCTACCGGTGGTGTGATGGAAGCTGCATTGCGTACCGCATACGAAATAGTTACCGGACGTGAAGTGCCTTTCGACAATCTCAATATCACTCCTGTGCGCGGTATGGAAGGGGTCAAAGAAGCATCCATAAAAATTGAAGGTACAGTCCCTGACTGGAACTTCCTGGAAGGAGCTGAACTTAAAGTAGCTATTGCCCACGGACTTACAAACGCTAAAACTCTGATGCAGGCTGTTAAAGACGGAAAAGCGAACTACCACTTTATCGAAATAATGGCGTGTCCCGGTGGATGCCTCGGTGGTGGAGGGCAACCTATCCCAACAAGCCCCGAAATCCGTCAGAAACGTATGGACGCTATTTATGCAGAAGATGAAGGAATGCCTGTTCGTAAATCACACGAGAATCCTGAAATTATTCAGATATACAAGGAGTTCCTCGGTAAGCCCCTCGGACATAAATCTCATGAACTGCTCCATACACACTACACATCAAGAGAACGTTATTAAACTTCTTATACAACAAAACAGAAAAAAGAGGCTTTTTGGCCTCTTTTTTTATTGAATTACAGTATAATAACATAAACTGAAGTTGTCAAAACAAGCAGCGATTATAAGATATCCTTTAATAAATATCATCATTAACATGTATCTTTGCATTGATGAAAAAGCAGCAATATACCATTACGGAAAATGTAAAGATTGAAGGGTTAAAAACAACCATTCTATTGCTTCAAACAGAGTTTTCTGTACTTGAGGGAAAAAAGACCGACCTGCAGAAAATGCTGAATGATTTCAGGATTCGCCATAACCGTGAGCTAGGTGAGATACTCGGTGATATCTTACGGTTACGGCTGGAGGAATATGAACAGCTGCACGACAAAAATCCTGACAAACCGGATGACGACGCATACACCGAAGCCAAAAGAGAATACAAATTCTACAAGGAGGCTTTCAGGAAAGCCAGGGAAGAGATGGTCATGACACTCAGCAAAGAGCAAAAAAAAGAGTTGCAAAAGAAGTTTCATAAAGCGAGCAAAATGTGTCATCCCGATCTGGTATCTGATGAGCTCAAAGAACAGGCACAACATCTCTTTACCGATCTGAACAATGCATATTATCGAAACGACCTGAATCGCATTGAAGAGATACTTCAAATGCTTGAGAATAGTAAGATAGGATTGATTGGGAAGCAAAAAGTATTATCACAGCAACAGCAGCTTGAGCTTTATGAGACCAAGCTACGCACCGATATTCTTAAATTAAAAGGAGAGATCGCTGCTATCACAGATTCTGCTTCATATCAAACGATCAGAGAAATTGAAGATTGGGACAAATACTTTGCCCGTACAAGAAAAAAGATGATCAGAGAACGTGATGAATTACGGGAAAAAGTAAGAGGAGATACTCACCATGAATAAAAGCCTTCAGCGGAAAGAGATAAAAAAAGAACTGGCCTTACTGGATCAAGCCCTCGCTATCTCCGGGAAGGTACTTGCACGTATTGAACGGAAGCATCCTGATGCTTACCCGATGTTCAGACACAACAATCACCGTTCCGGTTGTACCGAAGAAAAGATACACTTCAACAACATACCGGAAATGGAGGTGTTTTATCATCTGATATCTGTTAACTCCTCTCCTGTCAGTGATGGACGATATCTCTATTTTGGCAGTAATTACAAATACCTTCATGCCCTTGATATCCATACTTTGAAAGAGGTATGGCGTTTTAAAACAGCCAAGGAGATAAAATCAACACCCACCATCAAAAAAGGGGTACTCTTCTTTGGTAGTTTCGACACTTTTTTTTACGCTATTCATGCCCACAGTGGTATCATCAAATGGAAATATAAGACCGGCGACTGGATATTCTCATCACCATTATACCAGGATGTGACAGTATGGTTTGGCGGGCTCGACAGTTACATCTATGCGTTACATGCCGGTTCAGGTGCCTTGAGATGGAAATATAAAACCGGCCATTGGGTTATCGCCTCGCCTGTGCTGTATGATGGGGTTTTATATGTTGCCTGCAGAGATAAGACCTTTCTGGCTCTCAACCCCACCAATGGGACGCTTATCTGGAAACGAACATTTTCCGGCCCACTGCATTCAACACCTGCCATACACAACGGCATCGCATACTTTGGTTGTCTGCATGGAAATTTCTACGCTCTCAACCTTAATGAGAACAACATTATATGGGAGCGAAAAGCTGGGGGCGCGGTATTTTCCTCCGCGGCCGTATGTAAAGACCTTGTTTGTTTTGGCTCACGCGATCGCAACCTCAATGCCCTACACCCGGTCACCGGCAAAGTGTTATGGCAGTTCGAAGCCGGCAGGTCAGTGCACTCATCACCAGTGATAACACCTGAAAACGTCTTCTTCGGAAGCGACGACGGACAGTTCTATGCCCTTAACCGCCAGGGTGAGCTACGATGGAAAGTTCAAACGGAAGGCCCTATACGTACTTCCCCCCTGGTGTCGGGAAATAATGTGTTCTTTGGTGGGCAATATCTCTATAAGCTGTTCGAAGAATAACGGGAGAATAGCTTTTCTTTATACATACCATCAGTTTGCTACTATCTTCATATCTCAACATATCTTGCATGCTGCTAAAAAAAATCGTCGTTCCCTTTTTATGGTATACAGTCAACACTTATTTGACAAAAAAAATCAATTAGGAATTTATCCCTGAAATACATAATTTTGCTTTCCGGATTTGCATATATTCCATGAATCAAAAACTAAAACATATCCTCCGTGATACGGCGCAACTTTCACCCGTCCCTGTCACCAAGAACCTCCGGTACGACAGAGAGACACGGAAGGTACTAAAAAAAACACTACAACCCCATTCCAACTGTATTGATGTAGGTTGTCATAAAGGTGAGATTTTGGACATGATGCTCAAATATGCCCCTAAAGGTTCCCACTCCGGATTCGAACCGATACCTTACCTCTACAGCTTTCTAAGTAAAAAATTTTATAAGAAGTGTAAGATCTATCCCATTGCACTCAGTAACAAAAAGGGACTGTCGTCTTTTAACTACGTGATTACAAATCCCTCTTACAGTGGCCTCAAAAAACGCAATTACGACCGTAAAGGAGAAAAAGACAAATCAATAATGATTGAAACCGATACCCTTGATAATATTATTGCTGAAGATTTTCATGTAGATCTAATCAAAATTGATGTTGAAGGTGCTGAAATGCTCGTTATTGAAGGAAGCATTAGCACTATCAAGCGTTGTAAACCCATCATCATCTTTGAATTTGGAAAAGGAGCCTCCGAGGTATATCAATCTACACCTGAGACGCTCTATACTATGATTACAGAGACGCTTGGGCTGCAACTATCAACAATGAAACGATGGCTCAAGAATAGCCCTCCGGTCACATTCGGGAAATTTAAAAAGGAATACGATACCAGCAACAATTACTATTTTATTGCCTACCCGTAATAAAGAAAAATAGTTTACAGCCTTGAAAACTGTTACCAAAACATTTATACTTTTGCATTGTTAGAATATAAAAACAACTACAATAAAAAACACAATGATATTCAAACCAGAAAAATATGCAATCCCTGATAAGCGGATGCAGCCTTTTATTGACCCTGATGAGATATGGTCGATCCTGAACCAAGCGGAAGCAACTCCGGCACGAGTTGATGAAGTGATAAACAGAGCGATGAACAAAAACAGGCTCACCCTTTCCGAAACAGCCGTTCTGATAAAAGCCGACACTCCGGAAATGATTGAAAAGATCAAAGAAGGAGCAAGGTTGCTGAAAGAGAAAGTTTACGGCAACCGTATTGTATTGTTTGCCCCTCTTTATATAGGTAACAAATGCACCAACAACTGCAAGTATTGTGGTTTCAGGGTAAGCAACAAGGAGGCGGAACGCAAGACGCTCAATGACATGGAGATCATCAGGGAGGTAGAGGCGTTAGAAGATAACGGCCAGAAAAGACTGATACTGGTATATGGAGAGCATCCTCAGTATGATGCGGATTACATTGCACATACAGTAAGGCTGGTATACGGGGTCAAAAAAGGCAATGGAGAGATAAGGCGGGTAAATATCAATGCAGCACCTTTGGATATTGAAGGCTTCAGAACAGTAAAAGAAGCCGGTATTGGCACTTATCAAATCTTTCAGGAGACCTATCATAAAGAGACGTATGAAAAATACCATCTTGGTGGTAAAAAGAGCGACTATAACAACAGGCTAATATCTCTTGATGTAGCGCAGGAAGCGGGTATCGATGATGTAGGTATTGGTGCGCTTTTCGGGCTCTACGACTGGCGTTTCGAACTGCTGAGCCTTGTCAGGCACACCAACCACTTTGAAGCATGCTACGGTGTTGGGCCACATACCATCTCTTTCCCCCGTATCCAGGACGCCAGCACCATCGATATGGAAGACCAATATATGGTGAGTGATGATGAGTTTATCCGGCTTATTGCTATCCTGCGTCTGGCCGTGCCATATACCGGACTGATCCTCACTGCCAGAGAAACCGCAAAAGTCAGAAAATCCGTCATGCGCTTTGGGGTATCACAAATCGACGGAGGAACAAAACTGGAGCTGGGTAAATACTCGGAAAGCCTTAACATAGACCAGGATTTAAACAAGGAACAATTCAAGATCAACGACGACAGGTCGCTGAACGAGATTATGGATGAACTGATCAACGACGGTTATCTCCCCTCTTTCTGTACCGCTTGCTACAGGCTTGGCCGAACTGGCGAACACTTTATGGAGTTCTCGGTTCCGGGTTTTATTAAACGGTTCTGTACCCCCAATGCTATTCTTACCCTTGCAGAATACCTGGAGGATTATGCACCCAAAGAAACTGCTGAAAAAGGATGGAGAAAAATTGATGAAGAACTGAAAGATCTCGACGATCAAAGAGCAGCACAGATAAAAGAACGGTTAGCACAAATTAAATCCGGCAAAAGAGACCTCTATTTTTAAAAAATATTATCATGCAAACTATTAAAATCATTGGAATACTTATTAAAGACCGAATAAAAGAGGCTGGAAAAACGCAAGTTATTCTTTCTAAATACAGCCATGTGATTAAATCCAGATTCGGATACCATGAACTATCCGACGAAAAATGCAGCAGACAAGCTTTTATGATCCTTAACCTCGCCCCTGATATCGATAATCAAAACGCATTGATGGAGGAACTCAATACAGTGGGGGGCATTGAAGTAAAAGATATGGTGTTCAACTATTAAAACAAAACCTTATGCAAAAAATCAGAATCCTTGGCGTTACAGTGTCAGAAAAGATCAAACATCCGGAGCAAATCCAACAGATATTTTCAATGTATGGTAATATCATTCGTACCCGCATCGGACTTAATGAAGAGAAAGATGGTTTTGCCCAACTTTACGGAATTATTCTTCTTGAGTTGTTTGGCGATGAGGAGCAATTTGATGCACTGGAAGAGAAATTGCATTCAATACATGGTATTGAAATGCAATCGATGAACTTCTAACACCTCTTTGTGCCATTAAGAACACCTGCACTTCTTTTCATCATAATAATTTCAAATTGATTGCTTTATTCCATCACCCCTTTCAATAAAATGCCTTTTTGTCATTGTAAGATATTGGCTTATGTCATTATGTCTTGTTCTAATGCAATAAATCTATCGGCAAGAATATTGTTGTTGCAAAAAGTGTAATAAAAAAGGAATAAAAATGGATTTCAGTAAATTTACAATTAAAGCACAACAGGTCTTTCAAAAAGCCATTGAGATAGCTACAAGCAATGAACAGCAGGTGATAGAGAACTGTCACCTGTTGAAAGCTATGCTTGGTACTGATGAGCAGATTGTACCGGTAATACTTAAGAAAGCTGGAGCAAACACCACCTTATTAAACAAGCTTCTAGAAAAGCAACTTAATACCTATCCAAAAGTAACTGGTGGTCAGCCATATCTATCAAATGATGCCAACAAAACAGTTACCACAGCAACATCATTAATGAAAAAGATGAATGATGATTACATTGCGTTGGAGCATTTGTTATTAGCCATTGCATCAGGCACCGACACATCGTCGCAGATGCTTGCAGATGCGGGCATCAGGGTTGACAATTTAAAAAAGGCGATCCAGGAGATCAGGAAAGGCAGTAAAGTATCGAGTCCCACGGCAGAAGAGACATACGATGCATTGAACAGGTATGCAAAGAACCTCAACGAGCTGGCTCGCAGTGGCAAGCTTGATCCTGTAATAGGGAGAGAAGAAGAGATAAGAAGGATTTTGCAAATTCTTACCCGAAGGACGAAGAACAACCCGATTCTAATAGGCGAACCCGGTGTTGGCAAAACGGCCATAGCCGAAGGTATTGCGCACCGTATTGTTGGTGGTGATGTACCTGAGAACCTCAAGACACGGCAGATATTCTCACTGGATATGGGTGCTCTTATCGCCGGGGCAAAATACAAAGGCGAGTTTGAAGAGCGATTGAAAAGTGTAATAAAAGAGGTAACAGGCTCCGATGGAGAGATCATTCTTTTCATTGATGAGATACACACGCTTGTAGGGGCTGGAGCCGGAGGAGAAGGGGCGATGGATGCTGCCAATATTTTGAAACCTGCCCTTGCCCGCGGTGAGCTTAGGGCTATAGGTGCTACTACCCTCAAAGAATATCAGAAGTATTTTGAACGCGACAAAGCCCTAGAGCGTAGATTTCAGCAGGTAATGGTTAATGAACCTACTGTTGAAGATGCTGTCTCAATCCTACGTGGTCTAAAAGAAAGGTATGAAACCCATCATAAAGTAAGGATACGCGATGAAGCGATTATCGCGGCAGTGGATCTCTCACACCGCTACATCGGCGACCGTTTTCTTCCCGACAAAGCCATCGACCTTATCGACGAGGCAGCAGCGAAACTACAGCTGGAGATAAACTCTATGCCGGAAGAACTTGATGAGGCTGAAAGAAAGATCAGACAACTCGAGATTGAAAGGGAAGCGATAAAAAGAGAAAAAGAACAACAAAAACTTGAGCAACTCAATAAAGAGATCGCCAATGTGAAAGAAGACCGTGACCGGTTGAGAGCAAAATGGAAGGCAGAGAAAGAGATTATCGACAATATACAAAAGCACAAATCGGATATCGAAGCTTATCGGCTTGAAGCAGAACAGGCAGAACGTTCAGGGGATTACGGACGTGTTGCTGAGTTACGTTATGGCAGGATAAAGGAGGCAGAAAGCGAGCTTCAGAAACTAAAATCCAAGCTTACAGAGATGCAGCAAACCGAGGCGCTGGTGAAAGAGGAGGTAAATGCAGAAGATATTGCGGAGGTGGTTGCACGATGGACAGGCATTCCTGTGAGAAAGATGCTGGAGAGCGAGAAAGAGAAGCTGATGCGTTTAGAAGAGGAGTTACACAAACGGGTTGTTGGTCAGGATGAAGCCATCGAAGCCGTAGCCAATGCTATAAGAAGAAGTAGAGCAGGGATGCAAGACCCATCAAAACCAATAGGCTCATTTATCTTCCTGGGCACTACAGGTGTTGGAAAAACTGAGCTTGCCAGAACATTGGCACAATACCTGTTTAACGATGAGAAATCGATGGTACGTATCGATATGTCGGAATACCAGGAGCGCCATACTGTATCGCGGCTTATCGGAGCACCACCGGGTTATGTGGGATATGATGAAGGCGGACAGCTTACTGAATCAGTTAGAAGAAAACCTTACTCAGTAGTGTTACTGGATGAAATTGAGAAAGCACACCCGGATGTTTTCAATGTGTTGTTGCAAGTGCTGGATGAAGGACGGCTTACCGACAACAAGGGAAGGACTGCCGATTTTAAGAATACTATCATCATTATGACTTCAAATATCGGATCGCAGCTTATACAATCGAAATTTGAAAATATCGACCGGGAAAACAGAGACAGCATCATCGTAGAGACACAAAAAGAGATTTTGTCACTGATGAAGAGAACGATACGTCCGGAGTTCCTTAACAGGATCGATGAACTTATTGTCTTCACTCCTCTCACAGAAGAAGAGATAAGAAGTATCGTTGAACTGCAGATTGCCAATGTGAACAGTATGATGAAGACCAGCAAACTCAAAGTACTGCCTGAGGCAATAGACTGGATAGCCAAAGCAGGATACGACCCCCTCTTTGGTGCAAGGCCGATAAAACGGATCATCCAAAAACAGATCCTTAACGAGATCTCAAAAATGATCCTGCAAAACAGCCTTGGCCCCAACAAACCGGTTATTGTTGGTTACAAGGAAGGCAGGATATTTTTTACCAATGAATAATAGCGTTGGGTAACAATAACCGATTACGTACGGTTCTTAAGAAGTGCCAGCAAAGGCTCAATTATTCTCTCAATAAGCCTTTTATCTGCTGTTATGATCTCCGCATGTCCATGCAATTCCTGATTTACAGGAATTGTTTTGTTATAGGTAGTAACCAGTTTTTCAGGCAATGCAATATCGGCAGTATAATATAGCTCGTTAGCAATTTCCACCGTAACTTTCGAAACGGTCGTTAAGCACCCTTTTAATATCCCATATTCCAATGCAGGGAAGTTGCTCAACCGTATCAGCACCTGCTGTCCGGTATCGAGTTTTCCGGCTCCGTTAACATTTACAAATGCTTTTCCTATGACACGGTGCTTCCCGTCGGGCACGATGGTAAAAACGATATCTCCCTGTCTGACGGTTTGATTGCTACTCCAGAAAGTAGTAAATGTAACTCTTCCACTCACCGGAGCAACAAGTAAATAATGCTGCCGCCATGTATTAATGCTATTGTGCAGCTTCTCGACAGCAGTAAACAACTGAGAAAACAAACGTTGTTCTTCCTGGAGCACGGTGATCTCGGCCTCCATAATTTGCTGTTCAATGCGGGTAACTTCGATTTGTGTGTTAGCCATCAAGGTCTGTTGTCCTTCATGAGCATATAACAATTTATTATACTGTTGAATAGCATTCTCATAATCTTGTTGTGACAGCGTACCCCTCGAATACAGTGTGCTGTCGCGCTTCAAACGGTTTGTCCCGAGTTGAATATCCCGCTCAAGCGTAGTGAGTTGCTGTTCCAGCTTAGCGATATACTGCTTATAATCATTACGTTGCCGTTTAAGAAATACCACCTTTCGTTTATCAGGGTTTAAAGAAGCGTAGCTTACATATTGGTTCAAGGTTGTAATAAAAGCTTCGTAATGCTCCTGGATGCTACCCAAAGAGCGTATGGTATCAGGAAGAGTAACATTGTTTACTATATCACCCTCCCTCAAAACCGTTTGAACATGCGAAATATATTTATACAGCATCTCCACATCCTCCATCACGGCAGGATTGTGAATAACAGCCAACAATGCACCTTTTTCAACATATTGATCATCCGATACAATAATAGTATCAAAATCACCATCTACCTTAGCCACTACATCTGCCGGCGGGTTATCCTGAGAAACAACAATGGCTGCATCAATAGTATCAGGATATTTAAAAAACCAAGAGAAGAATAATAGCACGACAATCACACCGACAAAAACACCATTACCCCATCGCAAAATCCAGGGCGGTGATTTTCCGATAAGCTCATTCACTTCCGTACTGCGAAGTTCGGGGTAGTTTGCATCATGATATGTTTGCGGTTCATCCATAACTTCTAACTTCCTAATTCCAATTGATTTTTAACAAGCTGATAATATTCACCTTTCAGTTGCGTAAGTGTTTCGTGGGTTCCATGCTCTACCAACACCCCTTTGTTAAGCACAATGATCTGGTCGGCGTTTCGAACGGTACTCAAACGGTGTGCCACAATAATCACAGTTCTTCCAATAAAAAAACTATTGAGATGCTCCATAATAACCTTCTCATTGTTGGCATCAAGCGCATTTGTTGCCTCATCAAAAAAGAGATACTGAGGATTCTTATACACGGCACGTGCAATCAGGATGCGTTGTTTCTGCCCCTGGCTCAACCCAATACCGTCTTGTCCGATTTTTGTATTGTATGCCATAGGCAGGCCTTCAATAAAGTCATCTATATTAGCAATATTTACGGCATGAATAAGTCGTTGCTTATCGGTTTTTTCATCGCTGACGGCAATATTACGCGCAATGGTATCACTAAAGATAAATCCATCCTGCATCACTGCTCCACACTGTTCACGCCACCATCTGCTGTTATAATGTTCAAGGGAAGTATTACCAATCTCTATTGACCCGTTAACAGGACGATAGAAACCAAGTAAAAGCTTTATCAAAGTGGTTTTGCCACTGCCACTGGTGCCAACGATCGCTGTCACTCTCCCTTCAGGAATATGAACCGACATATTTTTCAGGACCTCCTCGGAATGAGGGCCTTCGTATTGAAAAGAAACATCCTTTATATTAATATCCTTTTTCGCAGGATAGTAGTTCAGCCGGCTTTCATCAGCGTGTTCTTCATCATCGCGCTGATGTATCTCTTCCAGCCTTTCAAGGCTGATCTTAGCATCCTGGGCTACATGCACAAACTCCACAAGTTGCATCAGCGGAGCGTTAAGCTGCCCGATGATATATTGCACTGCCAACATCATACCCAGGGTCATATAACCGTTTACTACTGATGTGGCAGCAATTACTGTTATGATGATATTCTTCGACTCATTGATCAAGAGGCTACCGGATTGTTGGTATTGCGATATCGAAAGCCCCTTCATACTTATCTTATAGAGTGCTGCCTGTATCTTTTCCCACTCCCAGCGTTTTAACTTCTCACTGTTTTGCAGCTTTATCTCTTGCATACCGGTGATCAACTGAATCGTTGTGCTTTGGTTCTCCGAAAGTTTTGCAAACTGTTTATGGTCCAAATTCTTACGTTTCTTTAAGAAAAGCAATATCCACCACACATAAATAAGGCTACCAATAATAAACACAAGAAAGATACGCCAGTCGTAGATCAGGAGAACAATACCGAAAATCACCAGGTTAAAGAGCGAGAAGAGTGTTACAATGGTCTGTCCGGTTAAAAAGTTCTCTATCCGCTTATGGTCGCCAATCCGCTGAATAATATCACCGGTCATTTTAGTATCAAAGAAACTGATGGGCAGGCGCATCAGTTTGGCCAGAAAATCTGATAAAACAGTCACATTCACCCGTGTAGTAATAAAGAGCAGTATCCACGACCTGATAAAGTCTACAGATAACCTGCTGATAAAAAGAACCAGTTGTGCAATAAGTATCAGATAGATAAAACTGATATTTTGATTTCCGATACCTATATCCACGATTGCCTGGGTAAGGAAAGGAAATATCAGTTGGAGGACACTCCCCAGTAAGAGTCCTAAAAAGAGCTGTGTTATCAGTTTTTTATGCGGTTTCAGGTAAGGCATCAGGAAGCTGAATCCTCTCTTGCGCTGCACCTCTCCCTCTTCGTAATAGAAACGTGGTGTTGGCTCGAGCAGCAGCGCCACACCCACAGGCTGCTGATTCTCAACATCACTAATCCAATGGCTAAGAAACTCCTCTTTGGAGAACTGCAATAATCCATGGGCAGGATCTGCGACAAAAGCTCTGTTGCGGGAGATCTTATAAAGCACAATAAAATGATTCTGGTTCCAATGTATTATCACGGGCAGCTTAGCTTCTTCCAGTAACTGATCCCAGGAGAGCTTTACACCGGTGGTATGAAATCCTATTGATTCAGCAGCATCACTAATGCCCATTAGAGAGACTCCTTCACGGGTAAGATACGATTTTTCACGAAGTGTTTCCAATGTCCAGGTTCTACCATGATACTTTGCTATCATACGTAGACAGGCCGGACCACAATCCATACTATCGTGCTGCTGGTAAAAAGGAAATTTTTTCTTTGACATGCGTTACCATGAACAGTGCCATAAAAATACGTAAAAGTAACCAATAAGTTACACCATCAAAAAAAGGGAAATGGTGTTTTCGCCACTTCCCTTTTCATACCAGGAAAATATTTGTTATTTTTTAATAACTTTTGCCACTTTACTGCTATTTCCGGCTACAACCTGTATAAGGTATGTTCCGGGTTTCTGTCCTGACATATTGATCTCAACCTCATTACGGCCGGCAATAATATTATTGACCTTTTGGCTTAAAACAAGCTGTCCGCTAAGATTATATACGTTGACATCAACATTTTCTTTATTTCTCAGATTAAATACCACTTTAGTATTATGTTCCACCGGATTAGGATAAACCATAAGTGACGACTTAAAGTTTGGCAGCTCAGGTTTTTCCTGTGGTTGAATCCCAACAAAATTAAGTGCTTTATAGGCACCCCGTCCATGCGTACCTGCGTATATAGCGCCATAATTGCTGGTGGCAGGAAACTCAGTAACCAGCGTTGTTATCCCGTCGACAGTAAGATAGTAGTTATACGGGAAGTTGTATATCTGCTGTACCAGAGAAACAACCGGAACATCCACCATATCATCGCCGGCAGCATACTTGCTCCATGAAGGGCTTCCTGCAGATAAATTATCTGTGGAAAAAATACCAAATTCAGTACCAATGATAAGCATGTCAGAATTATGCATTGGGATTAGGGCAGCATATACCGGCATAGAAGGAAGGCGCGAAGCTCCTGCTCCTTGCTTACCTATAAATGTGGCAGAAGAAGAGGTAGCATTTACAGAACGGTAAATATGGGTTGCATTGTTAACATAACCTCCCAGTGATATAACAACATGGTCAGCATCATTTGGGTCAATTGCAATGGAAGTAATGGGTCTGATAAAATTCCCAATAGTGTCTTTGGTAACAACATATCCGGCACTGTTCATGTCAGCACTGGCAGAGTCATAGGCTTGTTGCAGTCCACTAAACCTAAAGAGTGTTCCATTGGTTGTTCCAATAAAGAGATGATCACCATCTTTAGAGACAGAAGCTGTATGAATGGTTCCTTGTGTTCCACTGTTAATTGCCCCTAACTTAAACCATTTGGGTGTTTTTCCAAAGTTAAGGTGCTGACGGGTCATATAGATAGCTTTATTGGCGCAAAGAATATACATTGACTGGACCGGGTTTGCCACCTTAACAGACTCTGCTGAATCGAGGGGTGCCAGGAGCGTATGTTCAAACGGATAGTGATTATTTTTTGACAATACAGTAACCACTTCTCCGGCCATATAACTGGTATCGGCAACAAATAGCACTGAATCCTTCGCATTGGGAACGTTATGATTCTCCCACATTACCATTGGTGTAACCCAAGGGCCCCAAGGATTGGTTTTTGAACCCGGCGTACCTTCTTCGAGCATCTTAATACTAAAGAAGCCCGGTTCAGGGGTAGTAGTGGTTTCAGTATGTGTTCCCTGCCATGTTAATCCGGCATCAGCGGTACGGCCTACATTACCAAATTGAGACGTAAGGAAGATAGCTTCAGGGTTAATCTGCGAGATACATGCATAACCACCATCACCTACCCATAGTGTTTTAGCTGTTCCGGGATCAACATCTTGTTTATGAATAAACTGATTGCTGTTATCCTGTGTGCCACCAATCACTTGTCCACTGCCACTGCAGGCGATAGAATAATATTGAATGGTAGAGTAGTTTCTGTTGGCCATTTGAAAACTGATACCATTATCCAATGAGCGGAAGATACCGCCGTCATTTCCAATAAAGATTGTATTAGGGTTATTGGGATGGAACACGATCTCATGTTGATCGACATGCAGATATAATGGATGACCTTCGGAGAAAACGCTGGAAGTGACCTGTGTCCATGTACCTCCATCACTCCATGAATAAAGATCAATGCCTCCAACAAGTATTTTATTTTTATTTGTTGGATAGACGGCAATTATATTATTATAATTCCCCTGGTCACCAAGCGGGTTAAACTGTTCGGAGGCTGCTGGTCCAATTTGCGTCCAGCTGCTACCTTTATCTGTAGTACGATATATTCCTTTAGTAACACCAGAGGTAGCAGATATTAAGGCATAAATAAAATTAGGGTCAGAAGGAGCTATAGCCACTTCTATACGGCCGTTACCGGCAGGAAGCTTCCCGCCGCCGGTTTGATCGACAAAGGTAGAGCCATCAGTAGAGATATGCACTTTATTAGAACCAACGGCTACTATAGTGCCATCACTTGCGATACTTACATCGGTGACAATACCCGGCACGCCGGTCAGTTTTGTCCAGGCCGCTCCATTATCGTTGCTCACATGCAAGCCGGTATTGGTTGCTGCATAGATAGCACCGGTAGTTTGGTTAACATCTAACTCGTTGATATACGTCCATCCGGAGGTAGGAGCCAGTTGCACAAAAGTATTAGTGGTATCACCGGCCTCCATTTTATAGATTCCGGTACCTTCCCAACCGGGAGTATATCCTAAATAATGAGCTTTGGAAGTAAAATACTCCCCGGTGCCTGCATAGATCGATCCGTCTTTACCTTGAACCAAACAGCCTATCTTGGTATGCTCCATATTTTCTATTAGCTGCCAACTATTTCCGTTGGTTATCGATTTCCACAGCCCACCACTCACAGCACCGGAATACATTATCGACGGGTTGTTTCTGTCGAAAATAATAGTTCTTGTGCGGCCACCACGGTTGGTTGGCCCCATCAAATCCCAGGTTAAATTTGCAGCTTTGGAACGAGTGAAACTCATGGATAATTTCCTTGCTCTCTCTACGTCGGCCGGATCAACCTCGCCGGTTGCAGGATTGGCACGCAACATCTGCCAGTATTCCATTGCTCCATCAACCGACATTGTTGCCTTTGCTTCAGGCCGGGGTGAATAAGTTCTCTCGTTTTCTCCTCTCGGAGCTAAAAAAAGTGCGATCGCTAACACTGGAATTAGTGCTATACTTAAAAGTAAACTTCTATTTTTCATACCGTTGTCAATTATATATTATATTTTATGTTTGCTCTTAAAAGGGGCACAAGATACACCTTTTTTCATTTTTACCCAAAAAAGAATTTGCAAAAAACTAAACTTTTTTCTTCACCATTAAATTAACAATATTACAATATACTTACAGCATATATTGAATAAAATCAGTTATCGGTGTAAATCATTAAGAATGTGGCATTACTTCATCCTGTTACCAATATGAAAACTAAGATAAAAGGTCAGGATAAGATTACTATTGTCTTCTGTAGCCATTATTGGAATTGCTTTAGGGAAAAAATCCAATGTAGCACCTACCTCTAAAGCTCTGATCACATCATACTCTACTCCATAATCAAAATTCATTGCCGTTCTGACATAGATACCCGGATAGATACTTGATTCAAAAAAACCCTTACCAAATGGACCTCTGCCATATATATTATCAATAAAATGCTTATCAGGATCATACCGTTCATACTCTATTCTTATATCTCCTTCAGAAGACACATAGTTTACTATCCCTAAATAAACCGGCTCGGCGATACCCAGTGTTGCTCCGGCATAATAAGCATACCTGACAGACACCCCTCCCCAATGCGGCTTTTCAGATAAAACGCGTTGTATCCCTAACGCTCCACGTAAAAGATATACCTTGTTGAGCTTGCCATAATAAAAAGTCTTTGCATTAGGAAACAATTCATTGGTTCGTCTGAATTCCTTTGGATGTCGTAACGTGGTCAGTTCCACTTCCCACATCCATTTGCTGTAACCAGTCAGGAAATTACCACGATGATAGCCCACTCCCCATCCTCGTGTAGATGCTGTAAAATATCCACTATGTTCCCGTTTTAAAAGAATTACAGGTTGATCTGTCTGTGCTGACAACTCAAACACAAACCCTGAAAAAACAATAAACAACATAATGATTTTTCGCAAATACATTCCTTTCATCTACTTTTTTATAGCAGGTTGAAAATAAGAGGTTTATATCTTACATTCTTCTGTGTGTTCAATATTGTTATCGGTTTCACTTAAGCAATCTTTCTTTGAATAACATGATGTCACCAGAAGCATTAGAACTCCTGTAATAACAACAATTTGCAAAACAACTTTTTTCATTGGCTCAATTTTTTACTCAAATTTTTACAATATAACGTCTTGTTTATAACTACTTCACAGACTAATAATCAGGAGCAAATATACTTGTTTTTTTACCCGGCTGCAATCATTTTTCTCAACTGTAAACAAAAAAACTATCTTTGTTAATAAAATTAGTAGACCATTACAAAAATAAACAAAAAATCATTCTGAACCCATTGTAATGTTAATGTTTTACTAATATATATCATTATATAAATTGTATTGTATGACGCATTCTACCATTGACCCAAAAATTGAAACCGGATGGAAAGAGGTGCTTTTAAAGGAGTTTAACGCTCCCTATTTTCATTTATTACGTAACTTTTTGCAGTCAGAAAGAAGCGATGCAACAATTTATCCCCCCGGCAACAAAATATTTTCGGCTTTTAATCATACTCCTTTCCACACTGTGAAGGTAATTATCCTGGGACAAGACCCGTATCATGGCCAGGGACAAGCACATGGGTTATGTTTCTCAGTGCCTTCCGGTGTCAAGAAACCACCTTCTTTAATCAATATTTTTAAAGAATTACATAGAGACACGGGTAGTAAGATACCTGAAAACGGCAACCTCGAAAGCTGGGCAAAGCAAGGTGTGTTGTTGCTAAATGCTACCCTGACAGTAAGAGCACACCAACCGGGATCTCATCAAAAAAAGGGTTGGGAGATCTTTACCAATGCCATTATTAAGCTTCTCTCAGACCAAAAATCCGGACTGGTTTTCATGCTCTGGGGAAAATATGCACAGGCAAAAGAAGAGCTTATTAATACCAACAAACACCACGTTCTTAAAGCACCACACCCTTCACCACTCTCTGCATCAAAAGGATTCTTTGGTTGCGGCCACTTTTCAAAAACCAATGACTTGCTGCGGAAATCCGGAAAAATACCGATTGATTGGAACTTGATATAAGCTATTTGATATTGTTACGTTTACTTGTTGTAATTTTTATAGTATCAGTGAATGAAACGGATATGTCTTTATAATATTTTTATGGTGTTGCTTGTCAGTTGTTCGCAAAGTATTGCGCAACAAAACCATACGCTTCAGATTGTATCGTATGACGATCATGCTGATATTCATAAAGAGATTCCTTATAAAAACAACGTAAAATCCATTGAAGAAGCTGTTTTTCGTACACGATCAATAGTACATTATTTACATAAAAAAGGGTATCTCACGGCCGGATTCGACTCTATGACCACCAGGGGTGATACGATTACAGCTTACCTGTTTTTAGGGGAAACATATCCGTTTGGCCAGATCAGGGTTAATGATAAAGATCTGCTGCTCCTCAGTATGACAGGGCTAAAAAAAGAGCATTTTAATGTTGGTACAGACTATGTAACTATCGCATCATATTTGCAAAAAATTCAACAAACAGGGATGCAAAACGGCTATCCATTTATTGCAGTGAAGCTCGACAGCCTCACTATCCAAGAAGACACTATTTCAGGCAATGTTCATATTGAACGTAATCAATATTACGTATGGGATACTATACAAATCAGAGGCGACAGAGCTATCAAAAACAATACATTGCAGCATATTCTTGGGATAAAACCGGGAAAGCCATTTGATATTGATCTGGTTGAAAAGATAGATGATCAATTGAAGGAACTGAATTTCATTGAAAAGAAAGGTGAAATAAGTATTATTTTCACGCATGACAACAAAGCACGATTAGTTATTGAGCTTCAGAAAGGGAGGACGGGCAATTTCAATGGTTTAGCCGGCATATTGCCCGACAATACGAACAAAAACAAGCTGGCACTAACCGGAGAGTTAACCTTACACCTGGTAAATGCATTTGGGTATGCTGAAATGCTATCAGCCAACTGGAGTGGTATCAAAGGGAGTCAGGTGCTTGAGCTCAAATACGGCCAGCCTTACATTTTCGATTTGCCTTTTGGTGTGCAATACCATTTCAATCTTTTTAAAAGAGATACGACCTACATCACACTTGCCCATCGTTTTGGTTTGACTTTTAAACTGAGGGCGCATCAAACATTGACGACATTTTACGGGAATGAGCGCAGCAATGTAATTGACCGCTCTGTATTCTCCGCATCCACCATCCTTCCTCCATGGTCTGATTACATAACAAATATTTTCGGGATTGATTTTTCAATGCAACGTTTCGACTACCGTCAGAATCCACGAAGGGGAGTGAGTCTGGCGTGTGAAGTATCGGCAGGAAAGAAGAGGTTGCGCAAGAAACCCGACATACCCCCTACTCTTTTTGAAGGGATAGAAACCAACACACAACAAATTATCTTCAGATGGAATAATGAAGCCTATATACCCCTGTTTAAACGATCGGCATTACGATTTATGACACGCGGAGGGAGTAAGATAAGCAACCAATTATTCGACAACGAATCATTTTTATTTGGCGGCATTAACTCATTAAGAGGTTTTGATGAAAAGAGTCTTTCGGGTACATCCTGGGCACTCTTCAGTATGGAATACAGATTTCTGTTCGAGAAAGATGCCCATGTTAATCTTTTCGCTGATATCGCATGGTATGAGAAAAATCTGTTGGCATCATACCGGCGCGACACTCCATTTGGTTTTGGTATTGGACTGGCATTCCCTACCCCGGCAGGAATCATTATGCTTAGTTATGCCTATGGTAAAGAACAAAACAACCCGATTGATTTTAAAAGTGCTAAAATCCATATCGGATTATTATCATTATTTTAATCTGTTTATCAAACTATTAAATGAATACAATTTATTTTTTTTATAAAGATTATGCACTTTTTAAAAATTTAGAATAGAATTAACACTCCTTTTTTTTATATTTGTTGCAATGACAAAAGCAGTATAAACAAGATTCAGATATTATGAAAAAATATTTACTATTCACATTAACTATTCTGGCAACCACCTTCATAATCAATGCGCAGGCACCAAGCATCTTTTGGTCACAAACGTTTGGTGGCCCTAATGATGATGTTGGTCATGATATCATAAAGACTACCGACGGT
>JAVVFR010000258.1:0-3255 GCA_032250595.1 Bacteroidales bacterium
ATCATCTAATTATCAAATAGTTATAAAATATTAAATATCTTTTTGTATTTTTATCAGACAGTAATGATAATAAAAGTAAGATTAAAGTTTATATCCAATGAACAAACATCTGGAAAAACAGAAACACCACGAAAAAATCATGAATTAAAAAGAGCATGCCGGGAAATTTCAATAGTACGACTACTAACGGTAACAGTTGTAATACCCTATCGTTCAAACTCTACCTCCACTCTCAGTCCTTCTCCCGGTGCACTGTCAATGTTATACACTCCGTTGACAGATTTTATACGGCTTATAATATTTCTCAACCCGATACCTTTGTTCTCCCGCTCCATGACCTGATACAGATCAAAACCAACACCATCATCCGTAAAACGTAAAATGATCTTACCATCCGATTCAAAGAGTTCTATTGAAATGTTGGAGGCTTTAGCATGTTTTAATGTATTATTGATTAATTCGCTGATTACTCTAAAAAGTATCAACTCAAAGTTTATATCAAACCTATTGGGTGCCTTTTGATGAGCATAAATAATTTTAACAGCGTTCGTTTTGTTTATTTTATCACAGAAAGCCTCTATCGCTTTATGGAGTCCAAATTCATGAATCACACGTGGCGTAAGGTTATTAGAGATACTGCGTATTGATTGCATGGCTTCATCGATCAGTTCATCGGTATATTTAATCATCTCTGAGCGTTCGGACTCATCCATCTGCATATTCTCAAGTTCATCAACATATAGCTTTATTGTTGACAGCAGTGGGCCGAGTCCATCATGCATATCTTTCGCAAAACGTTCTCTTTCACGCTCTTCAGCTCTGATGACGGCACTCAACACTTCGCGTTCCACTTTTTTTCGTTCACTGATATTTCTGGCAACGCTCAGTATCAATTTCTCATCTTTGTATTCAACCACACGGCTGGTAATCTCTACCGGGACGAGTACTCCATCATGTGTAACATGCACCGATTCAAAGGTAAGCGATCCTTTTTTATATATCTTCCTTCTGTTTTCGGCAACAATGGCGGCATAATCAGGGGTTTTTATTTCACTCATCTTCATGGAAAGCATTTGCTCTTTGCTATAACCGAGGATATCACAAGCAGCCTGGTTTACCTCGATGATATTTTCATTGGCGTCTGTCACAAAGATTGCATCCCCTGTGCTATCGAACAGTTTTTCGAAGCGTTCTTCACTCTGTTTCAATGCCTGATGGGCCGTTGAAAGCCTTTTCCTGGATTGCTCTACTTTCTTAAGATAATGGTACAGCTTATCTGTTGTCACAAAATAGATCAGCAGAGAAAGAACCAGCACAGCACCTACAGCGATAAAAAGAGCATTACTGATTGTTTGTCGTACCACCTGCCTTATCTCCGCTTTCTCATCCACTGAGGCACCAATAATTATCTTAAAATCAGGATAATGTAAAAAAGCAGCACGACGGTTTTTATCATTCAAACGATACACCATCACACCGCTTTGTTGTGAAAGCATAGTATGAAAAACTGCACTGTCTTGCCAGGAGGTTCCTTCAGCATAGGGATGGATAAGCATTGTACCATCATATCCAATTACAAAAGGGTAACCGGTTTTTCCGATCATAAGGTTGTTGAGGATTTTCTTTACCTCTAAAATATCCTTCTCTTTATCGCCCACATAGAGCATCCCGACAACTTTTTCATTATGAATGATAGGTTCATATGCCGTAATATACCAATCATTTACGACAAAAGCCCTGCCGTAATAGGTATTACCCTGTAAAACCGCTTTTACCACTGGTGATTGGTTATCGATATAAGTATTAACAGCTCTATCCCCTTTGTTGTCTGTTACATTGGTAGCAATTCTTATAAAGCCGCTATCAATCCGCTGAAAAATTGTGACCGTACCTCCTACCAATTGCTTCACCTGATCAACAAAGGCGGTATCATGATATAAAGACTTATTATTGCGCTTCCATTCATTAATATGTGTATCAAACGTAGCAAGTGAATTTTGATGAATGGCAGTAAGGAGTATGGGTTGATCTGTTACATAGAATGGAAGGCTGTAAAACATCCATCGCGCCACATCGAGATTAGTCTGCACTTTCTCAAGCTGGAGTATCCTTTCCCTTTCAAACATACCGGCAATGGTATTCACCTGGATCACCAATGATTGATCAACCTGATCCTTAACCACACGCAAAGCATATTGTGTGTTAAAGAAGGTAGCCATAGAAAGCACAATGATGATAATGGCTACAACCGGAAAGAAGAGGCGAAGCCGGAGCTGAAGGTCACGATGTTTTTTCAACATAATAGTTACATATTTCTGTTCTTCAATAATAGAACAAAATAACCAACTATTGTCTTAAATTCACAATAAATTTTGATCCTTTATCAGGTTCACTCTCCACGGCGATATTACCATCATACATTTCTGCCATTTTCTTCACAATAGAGAGTCCCAGTCCGCTACCGGTAATCTTGCTAGTTTTGGCATTTTTGATCCTTACAAACTCACCGAACAGCTTATCCACCTCTTCTTTCGACATACCAATCCCGGTATCCTGCACCTGAATTGAGATATAATTATTATCGGTAGTTATCACCACTGATACTTTCCCGTCTTCCACATTATACTTCACTGCATTTGACAATAAATTGTTGAGGATCATCTCTATCTCTTTATCGTCGGCCATAAGCCATGCCTCATCGTCGGCGGACAATTCAATTTTAATATTTTTCTGTTTTGCCAGTGGTTCAATACTATGAACAGCCATTCTGGCAATCTCTGTTACATCTATCTTCCGTAATGAACGTTGTTTTGCTCCGGACTCTATCCTTGTCAGGTCGAGCAAATCCATAATGAGGGTACGCATGCCTTTGATGCGTTCGAGCGATCTGGCAATCATCATATCATAGTCTTTTAAGTCATCTCCTGCTTGCCGGTCTTTCATAATATTGAGGTATCCTTCTATTGCATTCACCGGAGATTTCAGCTCATGAGAGAGTATAGAGAGGAATTGAAATCTTGCCTGCCGCTCTTCCGTGGTGACACGCTGTGTCATTCTCTTCAGAAAGAGGTTTTTAGTAATATTTTCTACAGAAGATTTCAGTTCCTGCGGAGTAAAAGGTTTAGGCACAAAGTTAAAAGCACCGTTTTTAGTAGCTTTCACGGCCAGATCGAGTGAAGCATAAGAAGTAATCATCATCACTGCAGCATCGGTCTCTTGTTTATTGATATACTCCAACACCTCTATTCCGTCAAT
>JAVVFR010000259.1:0-3252 GCA_032250595.1 Bacteroidales bacterium
ATTCCGATACGATTCACATAGGCGGTCATCTTGTTAACAGCCTCCAGCAACTCTTTACCCTCTTCGTCCCAATCGTCGCCATCAGTACCGTGAAAAACATATACATTGTAGTCTCTCGCCAGTTGCTCCTCTTCCACAATTTTGTTAACCAATTCAAAGGCAGGAGCTACACGTGTACCTCCTGCCACCTGTGACTTATAGTAAGTGTAAAAATCCTCCACCTCTTTTGCATCGGTGTCATGGAGAATGAAACGTGTCATCACCCTGTTGGCATATTGGTACATAAGCCATGAGTATATTAATAAATGTTGTGTAGATACCACTTCAGTAGGATCACCCTGCATCGACCCCGAGTAATCACGTAGAAAGAAAACCACCGCCTGGCTCTCAAAATCTTTCTCCTTCGACATGATACGATATACAAGGTCTTTAGGATTAATGATCAGTTCTCCCGGATCAAAAGGGGTTCCGGCTTTGATACGTTCAAGGATAATATTGGTCTCCACAATCCTACGGAGGGTAGCTTTTTTATCGAGCACCTGTCCAAACCCCCGGTTTCTGTCTGTCAGGTCATAGACATACTTTGTAAACGACCGTTTTGATCCTTTGCTTTTCAAATTGGGCAGTTGAAACTTCTCAGTGATGACACGACCCAGGTCGAAAGCATCTGTTCCAACATCATGCTCTGCTTCTTCACCTTGACCGGCACCTTGTCCTTCTCCTTCGCCTTGCTGTGGCTCTATGGGCTGCTCTCCCAACACCTCCCCTTCCTGTTCATCACCGGCTCCGCCGGTAGTGCTTTCTCCCTCTTCCGTGACAGCATCATCGTGATAAAACTTTGGCTCCACAGTTGAAGGGACCACTACTACTTTTGATTTATTATCACGATCAGGACGAATGATCTTGCCAATCCGTATCCGCCTTGGGAAGCCGTCTTTCTCACGTCTGTTATCCTGCTCCAACAGGTCTTCAAGAGTCTTCAGGAAGAGTCCCGAAACATCCGGAGCAGGATGTAAACCGGGAAGCATATCGAAATCAGTACGATCATAAAGCCCTAACAATGGTGTCGGCTCAGCAACACTATCCTGCTGCTCATCCTCAGACATCTCCAATTCACGCTGTATCATAACCTCATGGTCAGCAGACAATCCAGAATCCCGCAATCTATTGATGATATGTTCTATCGTGTTGTTCATAAAGAAAATTAATAGTTAAGGCAGATTTTTACTGTCTTAGGTTCAATATATTAATTGCTGTCGTCTTGAGTACAGAAATACTCAATGGTTTTTTCTGCACAAGTCTTGCAATAATCCAGCTTCTCAATCATCGTCTTTACCATACGGTTGTATAGCTTCTGATTCTCCTCATTAGTCCTGTTTGAGAGTGCTCCTACAAGACTTCCGGCGCCGGCAATATCTGACTTGAGCCTTACATCCGTCACTGCCTTAACCAGTTCATTGTTGTCCATAAAATTGTAATTAGGGTCTTTGATCATCTTCTGGCCATAGATCTTAACAATAGTAGTGCGAAAACTCTGTTTTTGCTCATCTGTCTTAAGCCCTAACCGTTCTTCCACACTGTTGATAAAACTCTGATCAATTTTCAACGGGACAAGCTTGCCGGATTGTGGATCCTGATAAGTCCATATCTTGTCTGGTCCAAGATTTTTGGCATCAATGCCAATGATCATATTCACATAGTTCATCACATCTTTCTCCACAGCATGGGGTTCATCCATATATGCATTGAAAATGGTAGTCATGATATTCTTTCTATATAGCCCTCTTGCTATCTTCAGATCATTAAAATATTTGGTACGGTCATTGGGTTCATTGACATAGTCGAGGATCACTTTCTCCAATGCTTTAAAGACATCTCCGGCATACATACACTTTCCTTCCTGTGTTTCGGATCGTTCAAGGAGAAGCTGGATAGACCTTCCAAGGTTTCGATGGCCAAGGCCTTTTTGTCCGAATCGTTTGGTGATATCCGGATCGTTGTTCAGGTCGTTGATTACCTCATTCAGCGTCTTGATACTTTTCTCTCCGGCCACTTCGCCGGCAGAGAGTTTCATCATCTCCACCGGGGTAAGCTTATCGGAAGGGGGCATACGAGATAAGATCACAGAGGTAGAGACAGCATAGTTGAGATTTGGATCGATATGAAGTTTCTCTCCGGTAAAAGTAGTTTTGTCGGCACTGCCAATAGCATATTCTGTGAGTTCCTGTTGCAGTTTGAAGTTAGTGTTGTGCGACATATATGTCAACCGGCACCGGTCAACGATAGGCGCCTGTTCTTTCTCTTCGACGAACCGGGCAAATTCAGAATTATTACTGGTAGCAATAATCAGGGTATCGAGTGGCCATTTATACCCTTCTATCTCGATCGTACGGTTTTGTATTACACCGAGATATACCTGAACGAGGTCGCGTTTGTTTTTAAATATCTCATCAGCAAAATGGATACCACCGCCGGCCACCCTAGCCAACGCACCCCTTCGAAGGTCGAAGCGATAGGGATTGGAAGTGTCGGATATATGCAGCAACCGTGTTATCGATTCATCACCTAACAGGTCGACCGCCGATGAGGTTATCTTGTCTTTGGCAGCATACTTCCCTGCCAGGGTTCCTCTGGATTCACTGACCGGCACAGGAAATACCTCAATAAAATCAAGCATCTTATCAATGTTACCCTGACAAAAGTCTCTGATCTCATCAAAGATATAGTAGGAACAAGCACCTAAGGGACGATAAAGCTTCCAGATCTTCTTTAACTGCGCCGGCTTGGCTCCTAACGTATTTAGATACTTCTCCGTCTCTGTGCGGCTTTCAAAAAGATTCATAGCCAACACCATCGGGTCTTCATAAGTCTGAGACTCAATGGTCTTGATCTTACCGTATCCCGTGAGCTTATCGAGATTAATAAAACGGAACGTGTATCTTCTGTTCTCCGGTTTAGCAATAAAATTACGATAGAGCCCACTCAAAAAATCCACAAAGTAGGTCTTCCCATTTCCGGGCTCCCCGATGAGCACAAAAGCCATCTCCGCCGACGACCCCCCTTCAGCTGCATCTTTTACAAAGGAAACAAAACTGTTAATCTCATCAAACATACCGATAATATGCTTCTTGCCCTGTCGAAAGACCTTGAAATCGTATGTGCTGTGCCCGTTAACAATAACTTTTTGCATGGCATCTTTTTCATCAAGTATCATCCTTGATACCGACTGAAATACATTCTCATAACGCCTCT
>JAVVFR010000260.1:0-3242 GCA_032250595.1 Bacteroidales bacterium
ATGACGCCTGTTGAAAAATACAAAATGATGCTTGAAGAGAACCCCGCTTTACAGCAGTTTAAAGATGACCTGAATCTAAACCTGGAATACTAAAGCCTTCAACAGATATTGACATCGGGGGAACGGAAAAATCACTCTCCAATAAAAAGCATAATTACCCATATTTTCAATGCCCCCTTTGGAAACCATTCGTCAGATACTTATCGTTTGATGTAGCAAATCCTTTCATTTTTCTCAACCTTTTTTTACACAAAAAAAGGTTGCCCAAGAGAGACAACCCTGATAATTCATTTAAAAAATGTTATTCTTTCGGTAAAAGGATTATTTCAACCACATTATCACCGCTGTAATATTTATTTACTGCTTTTTGAATCATTTTCGGCGAGAGTTTATTCAGTATTTTCTGATATTTTTTACTATCGATAACATCTTGATTGTGTTCGATATTAAACTGCAATGCGCTCAACCAATACCTATTTTTCTCAAGATTCTCGGCATGTTCTTTTAATTTATTGCTCACCACATTATCAATCTCCTTCTGTTTTGGGCCATTGGTTTTCAGGTCATTTATTTCACGATAAATAATCTGTGCTAATCTCTCAGCATTTTCGGGTGCAGCGTTGAAATATGTTATAAGTCTGTAGTTCCCTATGGGATAAGCACTTTGCATGGTATAGGTTCCAACACCATAGGTGCCACTCTCCTCTTCGCGAACGGTTTCGGTGTATCGGACATCCAGAATATCGTTGATTGCCGACAGCATAACACGTTCTTCCCATGAATAGCCGAAATTACCATGCATAGATATCAACACCGTAGCCATTGGGTTTTCCATTTCAAGATAGATTTTTTTCTTCACCACGCCATCAACGAGATTCACATTGCGATCGACCCAGTTCTCGTTGGCCACGCCTGAAGGGAGGCTGCCAATATATTTTAGGACATATGGCTTTAAGGTATTGGCATCGATATTACCGACAAAGACAAAAGTAAAGTCATCCACTCCCGAAAATCGTTCATTGTATATCGGCATCATCTTTTGAAAATCAGCTTCCTTGAGGATATCCACTGACATGGGGCGTTTTCTGAAATTATACTGATACATAATATTGGTCAAAGAGTCTGAGAATACGGCATTAGGGTCATTGGCTTTATTCTGCAACATAGTAACTTGTCTTGACATAAACGTTGCAAAAGCATCCGGATCGATACGTGGGTTTTTGAAATAGAGATATATCAGTTCCATAAAAGTACCCAGGTCTTCAGGGCGCGTACGGCCGTTAAAGCCTTCGTTATACTCATTAATAAAAGGATAAATTCTCAATATCTTATCAGAGAGCATCTTCTCCAGTTGGATGATATCAAATTCACCGATACCACTCTGTTCAATCACATCTGAGGTAAACATAGCCGTTATCAGGTCATCGTTATCATATATAGAGGTTCCTCCTTTGCTAAAAGCTTTGAAGATAATTTCATCCTCCTTAAAATCTGTCGACTTCAATACCACAGTAGCGCCATTATCGAGTTCCCAGGTGGTGTACCCATATTTCTTATCTCTCTTCTCTTTCACGATCGTTCCCGGGGTCACTGTTTCACTGATAAGGGGTTTATCGAGTACCACATCCATATAAGGCTCCACCACTTCATCTTCCGCATCCTCTACGATAGCCAGGAGTTGTTCTTCGGTAGGGAGCATCTCTTTCGCCGATTCGGGACCTGAAGCCACAACGACTCTGTTTTTATCGGTGATCCATTTCTTAGCCAGGGCGTTTATCTCTTCCAGAGTGATGGCAGGGACAAATTGTTGAGCCATCTCATATTCGGCAGCTATCCCGGGGATAGGCTCATTTTCGAGGAAGTGAGCATAATACTCCCAACAGTAAGCAGATGACTCTGTTTTATCACGTTCTTTGTAAGTTGTTTCATATCTGGCAAGCAACTCTTTCTTGGCACGATCTAACTCACTGGCGGTAAATCCGTGTTGCTTCACACGCATATTCTCTACAAGGAGTGCTTTTATGGCTTCACCAACATCGGTTTTAGCAACAGCGATAGTTTGATAAGCATCGGTTGACCTGACCAGTTTATTATAAGAACTCATAGCAAAGATAAATGGAGCATCCGGATTTTTGGTCAACTCTGCCAGACGTGCACCGAACATTGTGTTATACAACTGTCGTTGGAGGTTATCACGGTAGTATCCTGTTGTGCTTTTATCCTTCACCGCCGGGTGTTTATAATAGAGCCGGGCAAGCATATATTTCTCTTCTTTATCTGTAATAACAGCGGCTTTGGTTTCATCATGTGCCGGAATGTCAATGGTCTCTCTGCCGGGGGCATCCTCTTTCAGTGCGATAGAAGAGAACATCTTTATGATCTTCTGCTCTATCTCCTGCACATCAAAATCACCTACTGCCACTATCGCCTGAAGATCAGGGCGATACCAATCGTTATAAAATTGTATTAACCTTTCATGTTTAAAATTATCTACCACATCCATCGACCCAATGACATCATGATTGGCATATTTCGATCCTTCAAAAAGCACTTTAAACAGTTTGTTTTGTATCCTCCTTGATGCCTGGAACCCACTTCTCCACTCTTCATGAATAACGCCACGTTCTGCATCAATCTCATCAGGATCAAAAGCCACCAGATGAGCCCAATCATAGAGGATCATCAATGAGGTATCGATATTTTCTTTCTTATCAACCGGGACATTTTGCAACATATAGTTGGTAACATCATGGCTTGTAAAGGCATTGATCTCGGGGCCAAACTTCATCCCAATACTTTGCAGGTAGTGAATAATCGCCTTCTTCTCAAAATTCTTTGTGCCATTAAAACACATATGCTCCGTGAAGTGCGCAAGCCCATTCTGACCGGGCTCTTCCAATACTGATCCTGCATTCACCACCAGCCAAAATTGTGCTCGATCCACCGGCTTCTTGTTCTGACGGATATAATAGGAAAATCCATTCTCCAGAGTCCCTGTTATCACATTTTCATCAATCGAAAAAGGGACATCTGCAGGAATATCAGATGTCGGTTGTGCGTTTGCCGAGAAAACCGACAAGAAAGCAATAATAAATGTGCTTACAATTAATAATACTCTTTTTGACATAATAAATTTTTTTGCTGAATAAAGATTTTAATAATGGAGACAAAAGTAACAATAATTTACTAACTGGAGTTTCCTCAAAAATTCTTAGTTGAGCTCTGCTAAAGCTTGAATTCAT
>JAVVFR010000261.1:0-3231 GCA_032250595.1 Bacteroidales bacterium
GCTCATAATTTGCTTACCGCTCTTATCGATAATAATATTCAAAATAAGAGATATTCTCTTGGCCTTGATGCCAGAACAATACGATGGAAAAGAGTGATTGATATGAACGACCGCTCTCTGAGGGATATCATTATCGGCCTGGGTGGGACCAGAAAAGGGATTCCTCGCGAAACAGGGTTTGATATCACAGCTGCTTCAGAAGTGATGGCAGCTTTGTGTATGGCTACTGACCTCGTTGATCTGAAAGAGCGTTTTGGGAATTTCTTTATAGGTATGACAATGGATGATCAACCGGTTTTTGCACGCGACTTAAAAGCACAAGGTGCCATGGCGGCATTGATGAAATATGCTGTTATGCCAAACCTTGTACAGACCCTCGAAGCAACCCCGGCCATTATCCATGGAGGTCCTTTTGCCAATATTGCACAAGGAACCAATAGTATCATCGCTACAAAAATGGGTATGACACTCTCCGATTATGTTGTTACTGAGGCAGGATTCGCCTCTGAGCTTGGAGCAGAAAAGTTCTTTAACCTGAAATGTCAGAACGGAAAGCTTAGCCCTAAGGCTGCTGTGATTGTTGCTACTATAAGAGCACTGAAATATCACGGAGGTTCAAAGATAGCGGAGCTGAAAGAGGAGAACATGGGCACCTTGGAAAAAGGCTTCGAAAACCTTGATAAACATATTGAAAATATTCAGTATTATGGCTTTGAACCGGTGGTAGCCATCAACAGGTTCAACTCCGATACTGATAAAGAGCTGGAACTGTTGCAAACCTATCTTGAGGAGAAAGGGATTATGGTTTCTCTGACAGAAAGTTGGGAAAAAGGGGGTGAGGGAGCTGTTGATCTTGCCGAAAAGGTTATCGATGCCATGAAAAAATGCCCTGCTTGCTTTAAACCGCTTTATAACTTTGATCAGGATATAGAAACAAAGATACATGCCATAGCCACAAAAATGTATGGCGCTGACAATGTAGAGTATGCCTTGCAGGCAAAAAAAGACCTCGATCTGATCAAACAACTCGGTTTTGAGCATCTGGGTATATGTATTGCCAAGACACAGAAATCTATCAGTGATGATAAATATAAAAAAGGAAGGCCGAGAGGCTTTACGGTGAAGATCAGAGAGATAGAGATCGCTTCCGGAGCGGGATTTGTTGTTCCTATTTCAGGGAGTATCATGCGTATGCCCGGACTGCCTTCTATCCCTTCTGCAGAACAGATCGATATCGATGAAGCAGGAAATATCTCAGGGCTCTTCTAAACAAGCAATTAATACGTTTTTACTTGATCGTATTAAAAGCATCCCATCCTTGTGCCTTTAAAGGTGTCTGTACTCCATTTTTCGATATAAGCTGAAATCCGTATGATGCCTCAACCATATGACCGATAATGGAAATATCAGAAAATGTTTTTATTTTTTCGTAATCATGCTGGGTGATTGTGAATAGCAACTCATAATCTTCTCCGCCATTAAGGGCTGCTGTTGTTGGATCTATGGAGAACTCCCTTGCAGTGTCGAAGGTGGTTTGAAAGATAGGGAGTTTCTCTTCGTAAATTGTTGCGCCCAGTCCTGAACGTTTTCCAAGGTGGAACACTTCTGAAGCTAAACCATCAGAAATATCAATCATTGCGGTAGGTTTTATTTTCTTCTCTCTGAACAGGTCGATAATATCTTTACGTGGTTCCGGTTTTAGCTGCTTTTCCAGGAGAAAATCTTTTCCTGCAAAATCAGGTTGCATATTAGGATCTGCTTTAAAAACAGTTTTCTCCCTTTCCAGCAGTAACAATCCCATAAAAGCAGCGCCCAGGTCGCCGGTAACACATATAAGATCTTTTTCATTAGCACCATGGCGATATACCACATCTTCAGGATCTGCACTGCCCAAAACAGTCACCGATAAAAATAACCCTGCGTTGCTACTGGCTGTATCTCCACCAATAATATCAACATTGAAGTTAGCACATGCCCGGTGGATGCCACTGTAAATCTTTTCTATGGCTTCCAATGAAAATTTACTCGAAACGGCAAGGCTTACTGTCACCTGTTTTGGGGTGCCGTTCATTGCATAGATATCTGATAAGTTCACGGCAATAGCCTTATAACCTAAATGTTGTAAAGGAAAGTACGTGAGGTCAAAATGTATGCCTTCCGTGAGAATATCTGTGGAGACCAACATCAACTTTTCTCCATACTGAAGGACTGCTGCATCATCGCCCACGCCATAGCGTGTTTCAGGATTAACCAATACTATGTTTTTGGTAAGATGATCTATTAGCCCAAATTCCCCAATCTCTGTCAGTGGCGTTAGTTTTCTCTGTTCAAAATGTTCACCCATCTTTTTTTTGCAAATATAACAATAAGAAAAGGAAACAGCGTGTCGCCTGTTATTTCTTATCAATATACAATCACGATCATTCAATATCTTTTTGTAGCTTTGAACCATAAAGTGGAAATCGTTAATATATAACATGCCGGCAGAACGAAGAATATTGATCATCGACACGGTGCATCCTGTTTTACCTGACAGGCTGTCGGGTTATGGGTTTAAGTGTGATATAGATACCGGAAAAACATATGATTACTATTCCGGGATTATCGAAAATTATTATGGTGTTATCCTTCGCAGCAGGATAACTATTGATAAAGCGTTTATTGATGCAGCAAAACGGTTGCGTTTTATTGGCCGTGTAGGTTCAGGGCTTGAGAATATTGACGTAACACATGCGAAAACCAAAGGGGTAAAGTGCTTTAACTCACCGGAAGGGAATCGCAATGCTGTGGGAGAGCATGCATTAGGGCTATTACTCTCATTGCTGAACAGGTTACATATAGCCGACAGGCAAGTCAGAGAAGGGAGATGGCTGCGTGAGGAAAACAGGGGAAGAGAGATAAAGAACCTTTCGGTAGGAATCATAGGGTATGGGAATACCGGTGCTTCCTTTGCCGGGAAATTGAGTGGTTTGGGATGTCGTGTCTTGGCGTACGATAAATATAAAAAAGGATTCGGCAACAGTTATGTTGAAGAGGCCGACTATCAAGACATTTTTAGTGAAGTGGATGTTGTAAGCCTTCATGTTCCTTTGACCGATGAGACCTATTATTTAGTAAACAATACTTTCCTGGCACAATTTCATAAGCCAATAGTTCTCATAAATACATCAAGAGGTAAGGTGTTGGATACCGGGGCGCTTGTGTGTCATCTAAAGCAGGGGAGTGTTTTAG
>JAVVFR010000262.1:0-3219 GCA_032250595.1 Bacteroidales bacterium
CTATCATTTCTTTTATTGTCAACGTATTCAGGTTTTGGACAGCATAAAAACCTCAGTGGTGAAAAAATTGATTCGCTGGACATATATTTTTCTAAAGCAGTAGCAGATTGGGATGTACCCGGTATGGCTATTGCCATTGTTGATAACGACAGCATCATTTTTTCTGCAGGGTATGGAGTAACCAACATATATCAGAAACAGAAGGTAGATGCAAATACTATGTTTGCGGTGGCAAGTATAACAAAAACCTTTACTGCCACCGCCATTATGATGCTGGAAGAAGAAGGAGCTCTTCAAATAGATGACCGGGTAACGGACCACTTACCCTATTTTGAGCTTTACGATCCATTTGTAACGCATCAGATGAAGGTCAGGGATTTATTGTGTCATCGCACCGGATTGGCGACTTTTAGTGGTGACCTGTTGTGGTATGGGACCATCTATTCTACGGAAGAAGTGATAAAACGAGCAAGGTATCTACAGCCCAAATATGGTTTTCGGGAGAAATTCGGGTACTCGAACATCATGTTTATGGCAGCCGGAGAAGTGATCGAGTCTGTATCGGGTATGAAATGGAGTGATTATATGCAAAAGCACTATTTTGAACCTTTAGGTATGCAACGAACCATCACCTCAACTGATGACATCACATATTATAAAAATGTAGCCGATCCGCATACCACTGAAAATGAAGAGACTATTCCTATCCCATGGCTTAACTGGGACAATATGGCGCCGGCAGGAGCCATCATCTCATCGGTAAATGATGTCGCACAGTGGATCAGATTACAGCTAAATCAGGGTGTCTTTCAAGGGGATACAATCTTCTCTTCCAATACATCCCTTGAGATGTGGAAACCACATACCATACTTGAAGTAACCAAAGGAAGTGCACGGTTATTCCCATCAACACAATTTAAGGCTTATGGATTGGGGTGGTCGGTATTTAATTATCATGGTGCCAAAATTGTCGGGCATAATGGAGGTTACGATGGGATGATCTCTCAGATGATACTGATTCCTGAAAAAAATATTGGTTTTGTTATCCTTACCAATAAGAATTCGAGTTTATATTACCCATTGATGTACAAATTACTTGATGAGATATTGGTTGGCAAACAGACCTATGACTGGAGCGGGCTTTTCCTTGATTTCCAGGAGAGACAGAAAGAGCATGACGCTTCCACAGCGCAGGATTCTGCTGATTTATTATCAAGTGGCAAGCCATCTCTTCCAAACGACGCCTTCGTTGGCAGCTATACATGTAAAATGTATGGTGATGTTTTAATAAAGGAGGACGAATCGGAAGGCCTGGTGATGGAAATGGTTCCTGCTCCGCTATTTACCGGCACACTGACACATAAACATCTCAATACATTTATCATAAAACTTGACAACTTCCCCTCGCTGCCGGAAGGAACGATACACTTTATTATCAACAAGGAAGGCAAGGTAAGAGAGATGGAGATAGATATACCGAATCCTGATTTCGACTTTACTGAATTGCATTTAATCAAAAACAAATAACATACTGCACATGGAAATTGTCTGGATTGTTTTAGGCAGCATATTGGTTATTGTAGGTGTATTAGGATGTATTTTACCGATCATACCGGGTCCTCCGATCACTTACAGTGCTTTGCTGTTGTTGCAATTAACCGGTGATTCTATCAGCAGGCCTTTCACAACGGAGCAGTTACTTTTATGGGGTTTTATAACAGTGCTTGTCACCGTTCTCGACTATGTTGTACCGATATGGGGCACAAAGAGGTTTGGCGGCAGCAAGTGGGGCACATGGGGTAGTGCCATTGGTTTGGTTTTCGGACTGTTTCTTGGCCCAATAGGCATTATTATAGGGCCGTTTATAGGTGCGGTGGTTGGCGAATTGCTGCACGGGATAGAAGTGCGTCCTGCTTTACGAGCAGGCTTCGGATCGTTTATCGGTTTTTTGATGGGAGTGATGATGAAGCTGATCGTTTCGATATGGATGGCTGTACTTTTTGTTAAAGAGAGTGTTCAATATTTTGTAAATCTTTAATGAATGATAATAATCAAATAATATGTCAGACAAAGAAACAATAGCATGGCTTGAGAAAAAGGCCAAAGAGATACGCAAGGAGATATTGATCAGCTTAACGGGTGCAGCATCGGGTCATACGGGTGGGTCGCTGGGGCTGGCAGATATTTTCACGGTACTCTATTTTTACAAGATGCGTTATCGTTCAGCGGAGCCCGACTGGGATGATCGCGACCGTTTGGTATTGTCTATCGGTCATGTTGCTCCGGTCTTATACGTATCGCTGGCCCATGCAGGGTTCTTTCCAAAAGAGGAGCTGGCAACCTTACGTAAGCTGGGGAGCCGGTTACAGGGCCATCCTTCCCGTGACCGGGGGCTGCCCGGCATTGAACTGGCTGCCGGTTCTTTGGGACAGGGCCTTTCCGTAGCTGTTGGTATGGCACTGGCGGCCTCAATGGATCATAAGCAACATAAAATTGTTGCCATTATGGGCGACGGTGAACTGCAGGAGGGTTCGATTTGGGAAGCAGCTATGAGTGCCGCCCATCACAAACTAGGTAATATCATCGCCATTATTGACCGTAATAAGCAACAAATTGACGGTTCTACCAGCAGGGTGATGGAAATAGAGCCACTTTGTGATAAATGGCGCTCCTTCGGCTGGGTGGTAAAAGAATGTAATGGTAATGATATCCGCGATATCATCAATACGTTAAACGACAGTTGGCGCAGCACTGCCCGGCCTACTGTGATCATTGCCAATACTATCATGGGAAAAGGGGTCCCAGCCATTGAGAATGATCACACCTGGCATGGCCGCGTACCGGATAAAAAGGATTTAGTTGACTTTTTAAATGCATTACGATGACAAAAGAGCGATATACAGCATCAGAGATTATTTCAACAAAAGAGGGTTTTGGCAGGGCACTCGTTGATGCCGGTGAGCGCTATCCTGAGCTTCTTGCTATAGGTACAGACATCACAGAGTCTGTCGGGATGAACTATTTCGCAGAGAAATATCCCCAACGATTTATCAGCATCGGTATCGCTGAACAAAACTGTGTAGGCGTAGCTGTAGGCTTAGCCCTGGAAGGGAAGATCCCGGTGATGGCAACGTATGGTGTGTTCGCGGCACACCGTCCGGCCGATCAGATTAGGGTAAGTGTATGTTACAACAACCTGCACGTCATTATCGGCGGTGC
>JAVVFR010000263.1:0-3209 GCA_032250595.1 Bacteroidales bacterium
CTCTTAGGCTTTGTTTTTAAGAAAAATATAGTACGCTGTTCTCTTTTTTCTTACATTAGAAATTGTATCAAAGAATATATTGAATCAAAGCTTCTTTATCAAGAATTGTAACTTCTCTTCTGTTGACTTTTATCAATTGTTCTTGTTCAAGAGAACCCAATGCCCTTGCTAATGATGGCCTGGTAATCCCAAAAAGCTCAGCCAACTCTTTTTGCGACGAGGGTAGTTGCACCGTATGAAGATTATCTCCTGCCATGCTCAGAATCATATGAGCAAGTTTACCTTTGATAGTTTTGAAGGATAATAATTTAATCTTTTTTGATAAAAACTGAGCACGTGAAGATGCTAAATTCAAAAAGTTCTCCAGCAACAACGGTGCTTCCTGAAACATTGAAACCAGATGCAACTTCTCAATAAGCAATAACATGGTCTCTTCAACAGCAATAACATTTACAGGAAATTTACGATCGTGGCCAAAAATAAATGACACCGCAATAACTGATGGGGGAGTGATGGATTCAATCTTTATTGTTTTTCCTGAGAAGTCAATCATTTCCCCTTTTACCGCTCCTGACAACACAATTATTAGATGATTACACGGATCCCCTGCTTGAAAAATCATTTCATTCTTTGAATATTTTTTATACTGAAAAGGATATCTTTCCAGAAACATCTGCAGCACATCATGATCTATTCCTTTAAAAACGGGACTTTCAAAAATTATCTCTTTCATAATATATTATAAATCCACATTTTTCAAAAATATAAAAAAAAGTGCTCTTTGTAACAAATGATACATTTTAATGGTTATCATTGCTATAGTTTTACATAAAAATAATTCAGGGGCATTATACTATGATACGAGAGATTGTAAAAATTAACGAAGAGAAGTGCAACGGATGCGGTGTATGTATTCCAAACTGTCATGAGGGGGCACTACAAATAATTGATGGTAAGGCCCGGCTTGTATCTGAACTGATGTGCGACGGGCTGGGAGCATGCATCGGGCACTGTCCGGAGAGTGCTATCACTATTGAAAAGAGAGAGGCGGAGCCTTATGATGAATTAGAAACTATTAAAGAGATGGTTCCAAAGGGGCTTAACACCATTGTTGCTCATCTGGTACATCTTAATGAACATAATGAAACTGCTTATTTCAATGAGGCAATGCGCTATTTAGAGCAGCGCCAACATGATTTACCATTTTCATTTAATGTAATGATGTCGCAGGTACATGACAGGATCCACAACAATGGTGGTAGTGGGGCATGTGCCGGAGGGTGTCCGGGTTCAAAACCCGTTGACCTCAGCAATATTGTAATAGAAGACACCACACACAGCAACAAAAATATAAAATCTGCCTTAGGACAATGGCCGGTACAGTTGCATCTGATCAATCCTGCTGCCAGGTCCTTCCAAAATGCCAACCTCTTGCTCGCAGCAGATTGTGTTGCGTTCACTATGGGTGATTTTCATCCTAAACATCTGCAAGGGAATGCTTTGGCCATAGCTTGCCCAAAACTTGATAGCGGCAAAGAGATATATATTGAAAAAATCAGAAAGATGATTGATGATGCCAATATCAATACTATCACGGTTATGATGATGGAAGTACCATGCTGCCACAGCCTTTTGCAGTTGGTGCAGATGGCGTTAAGTAAGGCTAAGAGAAAGGTGCCTGTGAAGATGATGGTGGTAAATATTAAAGGAGAAGTAATCAAAGACGAATGGTTATAAAAATTTATTAACTTTATAAAAAAACAAGGAGGTAATTATGCAAATGTTTTGTTTTCAATGCCAGGAGACAGCTCATGGTACAGGTTGTACTAAAGTAGGTGTATGTGGAAAGAAAGATGATGTAGCGCGAATGCAGGATGTTCTGATTTATGTCACAAAAGCGGTAGCAACAGTGCATCAGGAAGCTATAAAAAAAGAGATGTTGTTTGAAAAAGTAAATACTTATGTATTTGAAGCTTTATTTCAAACCATCACCAATGCCAATTTCAACAAAAGTGTTATCATAGAAAAAATTAGAGAAGGTCTGGCACTGCGTGATGAAGTGTTAGCTGAGATGAAAAATGCAGGGTATTCTATTGCATCCGATTTTGAAGGAATCAATTGGCAACCATCATCACAAGCCGGGATAGAAAAAAAAGCAGATGAGGCAAGTGTTTTGCCAGAAAAAAATGAAGATATCAGAAGCCTGAAAGAATTGCTTATATATGGCATCAAAGGTATCGCTGCCTATGCTGAGCATGCCTACCGCTTAGGGAAATCAAAACAAGAGATCTTTGATTTTATGCAGAAAGGGTTGGCTGCCACCACACAAAAAGATATTGATGCCGACACTTTAACACAAATGGTTTTAACCTGTGGAAAATACGGTGTTGAGGTTATGGCACTTTTAGACCAGGCAAATACGGAAGCATACGGTCATCCGGAAATCACTAAGGTAAACATTGGCGTAAGGAACAACCCTGCTATTCTCATATCAGGACATGACCTGAAAGACATGGAAGAGCTATTGCAACAAACTGAAGGTACCGGAGTTGATGTTTATACACACAGTGAGATGCTTCCTGCCAACTACTATCCGGCGTTCAAAAAACACAAACATTTTTTTGGCAACTATGGAAATGCATGGCACAAACAGAAAGAGGAGTTTGAAGCATTCAACGGGCCGGTATTGCTTACCACTAACTGCCTGGTGCCACCAAGAGCATCGTATAAAGAACGTATATTTACCACCGGCGCAGCAGGTTTTGATGGATGCATCCATATCCCTGACAGAAAAAATGGTGGCACAAAAGACTTTTCTCAGATCATTGAACTTGCAAAACAATGCGACCCCCCTACAGAACTGGAAACAGGAGAGATCGTTGGTGGCTTTGCACATAATCAGGTAATGCAATTAGCAGATAAAGTGGTGGATGCCGTGAAATCCGGTGCTATTAAAAAGTTTTTCGTAATGGCAGGTTGCGACGGCAGAATGAAAGACCGCGAATACTATACCGACTTTGCTAAAGCACTACCTAAGGATACCGTTATTCTTACCGCCGGATGTGCTAAATACCGGTACAATAAGTTACCCCTCGGTGATATTAACGGTATACCCAGAGTACTTGATGCTGGACAGTGTAACGACAGCTATTCGCTGGCTGTTATAGCACTCAAGCTGAAAGAGGTGTTTGAACTGAATGATATTAATG
>JAVVFR010000264.1:0-3208 GCA_032250595.1 Bacteroidales bacterium
ATGGAACATCATCACTCCTAAAATTGCCGGGATGGTAGCAAACTTCACCTCATACAAAGACTACGTCACCTACCTCTCAGCCATATCTCTTGTACTTCAAAGCCGGTATGACGTGACCTTTATGGCTGTTGGTGATGGGCCGCTGCTCAGACCTATGAAAGAGCGGTATAACCATAAAAACATCATCTATACAGGCAAAGTTACACACCCCGAAGAGCTTATAACCATTTTCGATATCGGTATCCTTGCCTCCCTGATTGAGGGTTGTCCGAATGTAGTCCTTGAGTATATGGCCATGGGCAAACCCGTAATAGCAACGGATGGTGGTGGGACTCCGGAGCTTTTTACTGATGGTATTGAAGGCTATTTAGTGCCGGTACGCGATATGGAGTCTATAGTAGAAAAAATACACTATCTGCTCGACAAACCGGAGAAAGCAAAAGAAATGGGAGAAAGAGGTAAATTAAAGATAAAACGTACATTTGCTTACGAGACAATGATACAAAAATATATCGACCTATACCGTGAACTATGTGTGGAATAAGCGGACAGCTGAATTTTGAGAGAGACAACCATGCTGATGAATCGTTGGTAAGAACAATGAACAACTGTCTGGGTCATCGTGGCCCTGACGATGAAGGGTACTTCTTCGATCACAATATCGGGCTTGGTCATAAACGACTTGCTATCATCGACCTGCATACCGGACAACAGCCGATCTTAACCGGCGATAAAAAGGCGGTGATTGTATTTAACGGAGAGATATATAACTTCCCGGAAATTAAAAAAGAGCTTCAGGACAAAGGATACACCTTCTACACTATGACGGATACTGAGACTGTGTTAAACGCATTTCTCGAATGGGGTCCGCAATGTTTCGATCGGTTTAATGGCGAGTGGGCTATGGCTATCTGGCTTGCCGACAAGCAGGAGCTTATCCTCTCCCGCGACCGTTATGGTATCAAACCGCTCTATTACATCCACTCCGGCAAAAACATTTTATTCTCTTCAGAGATAAAATCCTTTAAGGCCGTAAAAACCCTTGAGCCTGACATGCAGGAGGTATGGGATCAGCTAGTCTTTGGTCCAAAAGCCGGCGGAAAAACCATATGGAAAGGTGTCAACGAACTCGAACATGGCACCTATCTTTCTGTAATAGAGGGGCAAGTAAAGCAGTATCGATGGTACAATCTTGCCGGGAGTTTTAGGCAGGAAGGCAGTTACGACCGTTTGTATCTGGAGGATTTATTAACAAACAGTATTCAGCAGCGTCTCATGTCTGATGTACCGGTTGGCACCCTAAACTCCGGCGGCATCGATAGCAGCCTGATATCTGCTATTGCCAAAGAGAATATCGAAGGAGACCTTTTGTCCTTCTCTATCGCTCCGGAGAAAACAGAAGGCAGGGAGCTTCCCGGTGATGAGAGTGCGTATGCAGAAGTGCTGGCTAAACATATAGAAAGCCGACACACTACCATCCGTTATTCACAGGAGCTTTTCCTTAACGACCTTCCTGACGCAATATCATATAACGATAACATTCTCTATCATCCTAACGCTATCCCGCTTAGCTACCTCTTCAAAGAGATCAAAGAGAAACACCATGTCACGGTATTACTCGGAGGTGAAGGAGCCGACGAAGTGTTCAGAGGATACAGTTATAATAAGCTTGCCATACTGTATCAAAGATACGGTATAGTAGTAAAAAAAATAATTACCTCCCGGTTTGCAAAGCTGCAGGCAGTTCAACCACTGGTATGCTCCCTCTCTTTCCCGATGCAGATGGCGATAGCACGTAATTCGCACCTCTCACCTGCACTGGCTACCCAGCTTACCGGTTTTAAGGGAAGGCTCTCCGATGACAGATACACCCTAATAACCGAAGCTGAGTCGTTAAAGGGCCTCGACAAGCTTATCTTCTATGAACAGAAATGTTATATGGCCGGGTTGCTTCAGCGTATCGACAGAATGTCGTTGCGCCACGGTATAGAAGCAAGGGTGCCTTTTCTCGACCATCGTATCGTGGAGTATGTCAACGGTATCAAGCCTTCATTAAAAAGCGGCCTGACAAACGAGAGCCTAAAAAAGATATTAAAGAAAATTGCAGTCAAACAACTTCCGCCACAAATTATTAAACGTAAAAAATATGGCTTCGCTGCACCTATTGTTGCCTATGCTAATGAGATAGATAGAATGATCCTTCAGTACCAACCCGGTTTAAACACTAAAACCGATATACATCAACGGTATATTTTACTGAACTACTTCTTGCTTCATCAATAAATACTATCATGACCTCACCAATCCGAAAACATATTGCCACATTTGCCAGTTATCGCCTTCATGATATAGTAAAGGGGACTTCTATACTAAAAACACTCCATTTCCTTCGTAAAAGTCAATACTGGCCGGAGGAGAAAATGCAAGAATACCGGAGTGAAAAGTTGAAAAAACTGGTTTCATATGCTTATGAGAAAGTCCCTTACTATCATGATCTTTTTAATTCTGAGCATCTAAAACCAAGTGATATTCGCTCCATCGATGACATTTGGAAAATTCCTATTCTCACAAAAGAACAAGCACGCAAAGCTAACAAAGCCATTCTATCAAAAGATCTCTCCTCCATGAGAGTAAAGCGTGGAAAGACCGGCGGAACGACAGGGCCTCCACTAACTATTTACTCCGGCACACAAGCACGTTCTTTTGTGTGGGGAGCATTTCTCAGATGGTATGATTGGATGGATATTCATCCTGGTAATTACACAGTAACGTTTTGGGGCACCCCGACGGTGATGTCAATAAATCATATAAAGAGAATTAAACAAAAATCAGCGTATTGGTTATTGAATAACAAAATTGAAAATGCTTTCAATTTGAATGAAAAAACTATACCTGCTTTAATCGCTAACATAAACCATAGGAAGCCTTCTTTTGTCAGAGGTTATCTCAGTGCTATGCTTCAAATTGGAAATTTTGCCGAAACCAATAACATACCTTTGTTTGCTCCTAAGGCAATATCAACCACAACCGAAACATTGCTCCCTCATCTGCGCGAAAGGCTGAACTCAACCTGGGGAGCCCCCTTATTTGACCAATATGGATGTGGTGAATGCGAATCAATTGCTTTTGAATGTGATGCCCATGAAGGTTTACACATCAACGAAGAACACGTAATCATAGAAGCTGTTGACGACAACGGAATAACCGG
>JAVVFR010000265.1:0-3204 GCA_032250595.1 Bacteroidales bacterium
CGATTCACTCTATCACCCACCAACCATTACCATTGATGCATCAAAAACTACTGAAGAGGTGTTATACCTGAAGCATACCTTCGAGGGAAAACAACTTATCAAAGATTTTATCCCTGATACCTTATTGGGTATTCATTATTTATGGGGCGGCAGGGTTGATTTAGAGACTACGGAGATTGTGGTATCACAGCGTGCCGGTGAGAAAAAGCCTTCGATGGAATACAGGCCGGTACGTTATACTATTAAAGACAGAAAAACAGAAAAAAAGAACCTGTAAGTGATGGCGAAAAGCAAAAAAGCAATAGAGAAGCTGGAAGACATTCAGCAAAAGGGAGAACGGTTAGAGGTGTTGATCAATCTAAGCAAGAAGCTTCGCGATAAAGAGCGGCGTGTGGCGATTCCTTTTAACGACTTTTTATATACTACATCCAGCAGGCCTGAAAATGTATTTCGTGACATCTTTCAGCTTTTTTATGATATGTTGCATTATTATGTTCCGGAGGGGGAGGATGAGTATGAGATTACTAGCGAGTCCATAGGTTTTGTGCATTACGAAGCATCGAGACTTTTTGCAGAAGATTGCGCCAACCCATTTTTTGCCGACCGGCTCTTCGCCAACAGGATCATGAATTTGGGCAAAAACCTCCTTCAACGGTCTGAGGTCAATTATATATATCTTTTTGAAGGCCCTCCCGGCAGCGGTAAAAGCACGTTTCTCAATAACCTGCTTAAGAAGTTTGAAGCATATACCTACACTCCTGAAGGTACTACTTTTGAGACACTATGGAGGATCAACAGTGCCAAATTGTCGAGTTATAAGCAGTTGGTGGAGCGCATCAACGACCTGACAAAAAATGCTGCCTCTGCTGATAATCTTTTAGCCGATCAGATATACTCTTCAGCGCACAACAGGTTACTGACGCAAAGAGATATCGATATTGCCTGTCCTAACCATGACCATCCTATCCTTCAGATACCCAAGAGCTATCGTAAGCAGTTTTTGGAGGAACTGATTCCCGACGAGGAGTTCAAACATAAACTTTTTAATACCAAAGCATATGAATGGGTATTGCGCGATTCGGCCTGTATTATCTGCAAGTCAATCTATGATGCCCTGATGGATGATCTGGGTGACCCCCTGGAAGTGTTCAGTATGCTTTATGCACGTAAGGTCCTATTTAACCGGCAGATGGGAGAAGGGATAAGTGTATTTAATCCCGGCGATCAACTGATTAAAGAGCCTATTTATAATCAGAATTTTCAGACATTGATCAATGATATGTTTCAAACAGATACCATAAAGTATATCTATTCAAGTTTGGCAAAAACCAACGACGGGGTATATGCTATTATGGATATTAAGGAGAACAATATTCAACGGTTGAAGAGTTTGCACGGAGTAATCAGTGACAAAGTACATAAAGTTGAGTTTGTTGAAGAGCATATAAAATCACTCTTTTTAGGACTTATTAACCCGGAAGACAAAGTTCATTATCAGGGTATCAAGTCATTCGAAGATCGTATCATCACTGTAAAGATACCTTACATCCTTGATTACAGGACTGAAGTAGAAATATACAGGAACAAGTTCGGCGATACTATCGACCAGGTTTTCTTGCCCGGGGTGCTCGAAAATTTTGCTAAAACCATCATTTCCACACGCCTCAATAGCAAAACCTCAGCTATTAAAAAATGGATTAAAGAGCCCGAGAAATACAGCAACTATGTTGACAGCAACCTCTTCTTATTGAAGATGGAGATTTATTCAGGTAACATCCCCGATTGGCTCGATGATGAGGACATCAAACAGTTTACTAAAGACATCAGAAAGTCGATCCTTGTCGAATCGGAAGTGGAAGGGCAACAGGGTATCTCAGGACGTATGTCTATTAATGTCTTTAATAATTTCTATAATAAATATACCCGTGAGGGAAAACTGATAACAATGGAAGATGTAAAAAGTTTTTTCATAAAAAACAGCACTAAGGTACCACATTCTGTTCCTGAAGGTTTTCTTGATTCACTGGAGCAACTATACAATTATCATGTAGTACAAGCGATAAAAGAGGCTATTTATGATTATAATGAACAGCAGATTTCGCGTGATATTTTAAACTATCTATTTGCCATTAATTTTGAAGCCAACACCTCTGTTGTTTGTCCTTATACCGGAGAAAAGATTGAAGTGGAAGAGGAGTATTTCGAATCTTTTGAGCGGTTGATATTGGGCAGTATGGCTGAGAGGGAGCATCTTATACGTTTCAGGGATGATCAACAAAAGACGTATGTAACAAAAACGGTATCACAGGAGATGAAGCTTAACGGCAAAGAGATTCAGGAAACAGACCAGTTTAAGAATCTATTCGACAGGGTGATAAAGAATTTGAAGGAGAATGCGATGGCACCCTTGGTCAAGAATGATAATTTCCGCAGGGCTATTCAGGATTTCGGAACTTCAGGATTCAATACTCACGATAACAGGATGAAAAAAGATGTTAACTTCTTGATACAGAACCTTAAATCGAAGTTTAATTATACAGAAAGCGGTGCCCGGCAAATCAGCCTCTATGCTCTTGATAGGGGGTTGTTATAATGCCGGCTTGTTGACAACCCTTTATCCTGCCCATGCGCCAAACTCACGGCTATTGCCACATGCATCAATAAAACGTAAAAGGTCGTTAAGGGCGATGGCCACCGCAGCGCGGTTGTCGTTAGGGTGGAAGGCCAATTTATCATAGTTACTGAGTGCCTCATCAAGGAAGAGATGTATGTTATGCCATTCGTCAAACACAAGGCCAAGTGGAGAGATAGCACCCGTGGTGGTCCCTAGGTACTTCTCCAAACGCCACCCTGAAGCAAAGGTAATTTTTCCCTGCCTGAGCTTCTGCTCCAGCGACTTGATACCAAGTGACTGGTTATGTGCGATCACCACCAGAAAGTGCTTGTTGCCTTTATGGTTCCTGAAAAAGAGATTCTTGCAATAGCCGGCATCAATATCCGACCAATACGTTGCTGCTACGGCAGCCGTAGGTGCCGGTGGATGCTCATGGTAGTCGAAAGGAATATGTAAAGCAGTTAATTTTTCGTATATCTCTGCCGGTCCCAGGTGGTGCATAGTATCAGACAAAATACAACAGTTTTACTCCTCTTCCAGCGCTTTATTGAGCTTATCAAGCTCTTTCTTCTCTTTCTCTACAATCTTCT
>JAVVFR010000266.1:0-3196 GCA_032250595.1 Bacteroidales bacterium
TTTCATTGATTCTTGCCAGCGCTTTTCCTGTTTTGGTAAAGATAACTGTGCCACTCACAGGTCTGTCGATGCGGTGGCTGATACCTAAAAATACATTGCCCGGTTTGTTGTATCGTTTTTTCAGGTATTCCTTTATCTCATCAGCCAAGGTTTTGTCGCCCGTCTCATCACCTTGCACTAACATTCCGGCAGGTTTGTTGACAATAATGAGATGGTTATCTTCGAAAAGGATAATTTCATCAGGTATCATAACACGATTACTGTTTTGAAGGGGCATCAGTATTGTTCTCTTTCGTTGGGGAAATCACAGCTTTTAACATCCTGGATATAGCTTTGAACCGATCCGCTTATCTCAGCATACAGGTTGTGATATCTGCGCAGGAAACGTGGAGAGAATTCTTGTGTGATGCCCAGCATATCATGGATCACAAGCACTTGTCCGTTAACATCAGGCCCGGCGCCAATACCAATTACCGGAATTTTGAGTACATTGGCGACTTCGGTTGCCAGCTTTGCAGGGATCTTTTCCAATATAAGGCTAAAACACCCTTGTTTTTCAAGTAGATGGGCATCTTTTACAAGGTTATCGGCCTCCTCTTTGTGTGTGGCACGAACAGTATATGTGCCAAACTTATGGATCGATTGAGGGGTAAGCCCTAAATGTCCCATAACAGGAATGCCGGCTGATAGGATACGCTCCACCGATTCAAGTATCTCTTCGCCACCTTCAATTTTTACTGCATCAACACCCGACTCTTTCATGATCTGTATTGCCGATCGTAAGGCCAGTTTTGAGTTGCCCTGATAGGTGCCGAATGGCAGGTCAACAACAACCAAAGCTCTTTTTACCCCTCGCGCAACCGAAGAAGCATGGTATATCATCTGATCCAGGGTGATCGGAAGCGTTGTAGTATGGCCAGCCATCACATTCGATGCCGAATCACCTACCAATACAATATCTATTCCTGCACGATCAATAATACGCGCCATGGAGAAATCATATGCCGTTAACATAGCAATCTTTTCTCCCTTTAACTTCATCTCCTGTAATACATGTGTCGTGACTTTTCTTACAGAAGGTTTTTTTGCTGTTGACATGATGTGGTGTGTTAAGATATCTGCAAAGATAATAAGAATAGATGGTAACTTACAACTTATCGGTTTTTACCGTTATCTGATTTCCCTGTATCAGTTTGTTTACTTTTGTTATCTTTGCAAAAAATGTTTTATGAAAGCTGCTTCATCTATAATATCAATAGCGCTGCTGTTATTTACAACGGTTTTTTTTAGTTGTGATAATGAGCTGGATGTAACTGATGACTGGAAAGAGACAACAGTTATCTATGGTCTGCTGAATCCTAAAGATACGGTGCATATTATAAAGATAAACAAAGCTTTTTTAGGCGAAGGGAATGCTTTTATGATGGCTAAAGAGCCTGATAGCACATACTATGGTGATGAACTGGAGGTGATGTTTGATGAGATTGCTCCTGAAGGATGGATAACACAGTCATGGCCTGTGGATACGATATGGGTTAACACAAAAGACTCAGGAATCTTTTTTAGCCCTCAGCAAAAATTATATAAAGTCAATGCTCCATTAAGCCAAAATAACAGTTACCGCATACGGGCAACAAACACAAAAACCGGTAATAGTGCCAGCGCAACAACAAAATTAGTGAATAGCTTCTCCATTGAACGCCCACGATCAGGTCAACTTTTTTTCTCCTTTACCTACCAAAATCTTATAGCATCTTTTATCTCTGCTAAGAATGGAAGGGTATATCAGTTGGTTATTTCATTCAGTTTTAAAGAGAAAGATATTCCTACAGGTGTGATTACTCCAAAAACGATCCATTGGGAATTTCCGATAAAAAAATCTTCTTCGCTTAATGGGGGAGAAGAGATCATTGTCAATTTTTCAGGGCAGTCATTCTATAGCTTTGTGGCATCACAACTGAAAGCCAATGAAGATATTGAGAGGATTCCCGGAGATGTTACTTTTACTGTATATGTGGGGGGTGATGAGCTAAACACGTATAATGATATTCACTCACCAATCAGTACTATTGTTACTGAGCGGCCGGACTATACCAATGTTACCAATGGTATCGGCCTTTTTTCCAGCAGATATCATCAGTCGCGGACATGCCAACTCACCGTTCAGTCTGTCGACTCTCTGATCAATGGTTCTAAAACTTGGAATCTGGGTTTTGTTAAACCCGGCCCTTAAATCAATTCCATTTCCCAATGAGCGCAGGTAGAGTTTTGTTTGTTTTTGCCGGCACTGTGTCGTTGGGCATAGGTATTATTGGTATTGTAGTGCCCGGTTTACCAACCACCCCGTTTCTGCTGCTTTCGGCATGGCTTTATCTGCATGGTTCAAAAAAAATGTACAACGCTCTATTAAACCATAAACACCTTGGAAGGTATATAAGAAACTACCGGGAAGTAAATGGAATGACGCTCACCATGAAGCTCTCTTCCATCTCATTGATGTGGTTTATGATATTTATCTCGTGTAAATACTTTATCGTGGGTGAGTTTGCTGTAATCATCGTATTGTTATTTGGTGCTGTAGGCACCGTGGTGATGGGTTTCGTCATTCCTACTGTTAGGAAATAGATATTTACTGACAATCTTTTTATTTAATCAGTTTCGTTTGATGAATGCTGACGTTTTGTCACGCTTTGCATGATGCTTCTTTGTGTTATGGATATATTTGTGTCAATATTTCACAGAAACAATGCTAAATTTCTTTTGGCATAAACATTGAGCGCTAATATGACATGAAAAAATACCAATTCATGGTAGAAAAACATTTTTTATTATGAACGGGTTTAATAAGAGTAGCGATAAGAAATAAAAATTTATTAACCGAAGAAATAATATAGTTATCATGGGAAAAATTATAGGAATTGATTTAGGAACAACCAACTCATGTGTATCGGTAATGGAGGGTAATGAACCGGTGGTGATCCCTAACAGTGAAGGGAAACGAACAACACCATCGATGGTAGCTTTCACCGATAATGGTGAGCGAAAAGTAGGCGATCCAGCGAAACGTCAGGCGATTACCAACTCCGTTAATACTATTTATAGTATTAAGCGATTTATGGGTGAGACATTCGACCGTGTGCAACAAGAGACCAACAGGGTTCCTTATAAAGTAGTAAAAGGAGACAATAATACACCG
>JAVVFR010000267.1:0-3166 GCA_032250595.1 Bacteroidales bacterium
GTGGATGATGGCTGATGATTGCATCTCTCAGGAACCTCTTGTCTAAATGGGTATATAGTTCTGTAGTGGTGATCGACTCATGGCCAAGCATCTCCTGCACTGCCCTCAGGTCGGCTCCTCCTTCAATAAGATGCGTCGCAAAGGAGTGCCTGAAAGTGTGTGGGCTTATGTTTCTTTTTATGCCGGCTTGTTGTGCCAACCGTTTTACCATATTAAAGATCGAAATACGGCTTATTTTACCTCCAAAACGATTTAAGAATAAAATATCCTCATCTCCTTTTTTAGTAACAAGCTTGGTTCTGAAGCTTTTATAGTAAAGCATAATGTATTTTTCTGCCATTGATCCCACAGGTACCAGTCGCTGTTTATTTCCTTTTCCAATAATGCTGATGAATCCTTCATCGAAGTGCAACCATGAAATACAAAGCGAAGTAAGCTCACTAACGCGTAAACCGCACCCATAGAGCACCTCTAATATTGCACGATCACGATGACCTGTTACACTGCTTAGGTCGATACATTGAAAGAGCTTCTCAATCTCTTCATAACTGAGTGTCTCCGGGAGCCTAAGGCCGATTTTGGGCGCTGTTATTAATGTCATTGGGTTGTTGTCAATGATCTTCTCCTCCTCAAGATAGGAGAAAAATGACCGTAGTCCTGAGATCAACCTTGCCTGTGTACGTTCTGTTAAACCATCGGTATAGCATTTTCCCAAAAACATCTGAATGTCTTGAGCAATAAGCTTGTCGGGTGTAATATCATCATGCTCCTTGCAATAGTTGCGTAACCTGCATACATCCGACAGGTAGCTTCTTGTCGAGTTCTCTGAAAGCCCCTTTTCAAGCTTCAGGTATATCGTGTAGTTTCGTATGACGATCGTCCAGCTCATTGTTTATGCCCGAAAAATACAAAAAAATAATCTAAAAAATGATTATTACTTTTTGGTAATTCTAAAATATTCTTCTATCTTTGCACCCCTTAAAATGTATAAGCAGAAGTTAAAATGGCTAAGAAACAAAAAGACGTTAGGATTCAGGTTATTCTTGAATGTACTGAACACAAGAATAGCGGACTGCCGGGTACTTCACGGTATATCACTACCAAAAGTAAAAAAAATACACCCGACCGTATGGAGTTGAAAAAATACAACCCCGTTCTTAAAAAAATGACTGTTCATAGAGAAATTAAATAATACGATATTATGGCAAAGAAAGTTGTTGCAACACTACAAGCAAAAGGAAAAAGCGTCGCAAAAGTTATTAAGATGGTGAAATCACCTAAGTCAGACGCCTATCTGTTTAAAGAAGATATTATCCCTGTTGATCAGGTAGATGGTTTTTTCAAGAAATAGGTAAAGAGACTGTTATGTCAATGCAAGGCTTCTTTCTGCTGTGAGAGAAGTCTTTCTTTTTTAAACATATACCCTGTTGTGATGTATGTTTTTTTGTGAAGATATTTTAAAACTCCAGCTATGGGCTTATTTAAACGAACTGCCGTTGATGCAGCCGGCAACCTCGAGAAAGGACTCTCCAAAACCAAAGAACGGTTTTTCGGGAAAATATCTCGCGCACTTGTCGGTAAGTCGAAAGTAGATGAATCTATTCTGGATGAACTGGAAGAGATTCTTGTTACTTCAGATGTAGGGGTAGAGACTACTTTGAGGATTATTGAGCGTATTGAAAAACGTGTCTCCAAAGATAAATATCTTGGCACATCAGAGTTGAACTCTATCTTACGTGATGAGATTATTCAGCTGCTGCTCGATAACTCCATGGAAGAGGCCGATGATTTTGTGCTGCCCGAACAGTCGGAGCCTTATGTGGTGATGGTGGTAGGCGTTAATGGTGTTGGAAAAACTACCACTATTGGTAAACTGGCATGGCATTTTAAACAACGTGGGAAAAAGGTGGTGCTGGGTGCTGCCGATACTTTCCGTGCTGCTGCTGTAGATCAGCTCACTATCTGGAGTGAAAGGGTTGAGGTGCCAATCGTTAAACAGGCCATGGGTGCCGATCCTGCCTCTGTAGCTTTCGATACCTTAAATACAGCAACAAAAACCGGCGCCGATGTAGTGTTCGTTGATACCGCCGGCAGGCTGCATAACAAAACCAACTTGATGAATGAACTCGCAAAGATTAAACGGGTCATGCAAAAGGTAATCCCCGGTGCACCTCATGAAGTGCTCCTTATCCTCGATGCCTCTACCGGTCAAAATGCTATCGAACAAGCCAAACAGTTTACCTCTGTCACTGATGTGAATGCTATTGCCCTTACTAAACTCGATGGTACCGCAAAAGGAGGTGTTGTTATTGGTATCTCCGACCAGTTTAAAATTCCTGTTAAATATATCGGTGTTGGTGAACGGAAAGAAGACCTGCAGGTCTTTAACAGAAAAAGATTTGTGGAATCACTCTTTAAATTGTAAACCTAAACCTGGTACACTAGCCTGCTCCAAATGAAACAGGCAAAATCAGCTGTGCATGATGAAAATTAATATGGTCTCTATGGGTTGTTCCAAAACATTGGTTGATAGTGAAAAACTTATGTATCAACTTGTGCAGAATGGATCTCAAGTGTTCTTTGAACAGGAGGGTGTTTTTGATGCTGTCATAATCAATACCTGCGGTTTTATCGCTGATGCCAAAGAGGAGTCTGTTGAGATGATCTTTCAGAAAATTGCTGAGAAGCATGCTGGTAAAACAACCTTTGTAATAGTAATGGGTTGTCTGACACAACGGTATGCCGAAGCGATACGCAGAGAAATTCCTGAGATAGATGCTGTTTTCGGTGTTGATGAACCGGAAAAGGTCATCCAATGGCTTTCTGCTAAAGAAAACATTGCAGACCGGCATAAGAGAGTGATCACAACTCCTTCACATTATGCATGGTTGAAAATTGCTGAAGGGTGTAACCGGAAGTGTTCTTTCTGTGCTATCCCGGCGATCCGGGGCAGGCAGATATCGTTGCCGGTAGAGGATATTATTAAAGAAGCACTGTTTCTGCGTGATAGGGGAGTGAAGGAGATATTGCTTGTGGCACAGGACCTTACCGCCTATGGTACCGACAGGTATCACAGTAACAAACTGGCTGCACTGCTTCGTGAACTCGAAAATATTGATGGTCTGGAGTGGATAAGGCTCCACTACGCATATCCTGCTAATTTCCC
>JAVVFR010000268.1:0-3153 GCA_032250595.1 Bacteroidales bacterium
TTTGATACCGGGCCTTCGTTCTTTTTCATGCAGTATGAGTTCACAGCGTTAATGGAAGATATCGATGCAGCAGGACTGGTAAATTTTGAGCCTCTTGACCCTTTATATGTCGTTAACTTCAGAGACACCAGGAAAACATATCGTATCTATAAAGATATTGGCCGGTTGGCAAATGAGTTTAAAGAGGTAGAACCCGGCTTTGAAAAGAAAATGAACCGTTTTCTTGAAATAACCGGGAAACTGTTTCACGATACTGAAAACAAAGTGGTGAAGAGAAATTTCAACTCTATACTTCATTTCCTTGCAGTACTTACCACCGTGCCGCTGCGTCACGCACCCAAAATGATCCGTAGCTTCTGGCAGGAAATAGAACGTCATTTCGAATCCCGGGAGGTGAAAGAGATATTCTCTCTTGTGGCTTTCTTTCTGGGTGCCACTCCTTTTGATACACCGGCAGTGTATACCCTGCTGGCTTATACCGAATTAAAACACGATGGCTACTACAATGTAAAAGGAGGGATGTATACCATAGTGGAAGCCATGGAGCAGTTGCTTGTGAATAGGGGTGTAAAAATTGTAAAAAATACCGAAATTGTCTCAGTCGACTTTGACAAACATCAGGTAAATGCCTGTATCGACCAAAACGGTAGTCGATGGGAGGCAGATATTGTGGTGGCCAATGCTGATGCAGCATGGTTCAGAGGAAAAATGCTGAACAGAAAAGGGTACAGCGAAAAAAAACTCTCTAAGATGAAATGGACGATGGCTCCCTTTACTATCTACCTTGGTGTAAAAGGAAAGGTGCCGGGACTTGATCACCATAACTATTTCCTTGGTAATAATTTCAAAGAATATTCAGACAAAATATTTAAAAACTCTGTATCTTTAGATAAGCCTTACTATTATGTAAATGTCTTATCGAAATACAATGCCGGGGCAGCCCCTGAAGGCTGTGAGAGCCTGTATATCCTCTGTCCGGTGCCTGACCTGCGTTTTAAGCCCGTATGGGACGACAGGGAAGTGCTGTATGAAAATATTATTGATGACCTGTCAAACCGTTTGAACTTCTCGTTAAAAGATCATATTATTACAAAAAAAATTATGACTCCAATAGACTGGAAAAATACCTTTAACCTTTACCAGGGAAGTGGTCTGGGATTGGCACATAATATCAATCAAATCGGGGCCTTCCGTCCATCAAACCGTGATAAAAAACTTAAAAATCTTTTCTACGTAGGTTCCAGTACAGTACCGGGAACAGGATTGCCCATGGCAGTGATAAGCTCAAAACTGGTAACAGAAAGAATCGAAAAACGCTATGGATCTATACACTAAAGTTGCATTTGAATGCAGTAAACATATTACTCGACGTTACAGTACCTCTTTCTCTTCCGGGGTCAAGTTAATACATCGTAAATACAGAAATGCCATTTATGGTATTTATGGATTCGTCAGATACGCTGATGAAATTGTTGATGAGTTTCATCAGAAGGATAAGGAACGAATGCTTACCGACTTTAGCCATGAGGCCTTCAAGGCAATTGAAAACGGTTTAAGCACAAACCCTGTCCTGCATAGCTTTCAATATGTAGTGAACCATAACACCATCCCACATGACCTCATAGAATCGTTTTTATACAGTATGCGCCTCGACCTGACAAAAAAGAGGTATAACAAAGAAGAATATAACCGCTATATCTATGGATCCGCTGAAGTGGTAGGGATGATGTGCCTGTGTGTTTTCTATAACGACGATAAAGAAACATATCACAGCCTGAAGTATTATGCCAGAATGCTGGGACAGGCATTTCAGAAAGTGAACTTCCTGCGCGATATAAAACAAGACTACCTCGGAAAAGGAAGGCTCTATTTTCCTGATATCGATTTTGAAAATTTTACGGAAAAACAAAAAAAAATTATCGAAGCCGATATTGAGTCCAACTTCAAAGAAGCTTACCGTGGTATCAGAATGTTACGAAAAGAAGTCCAACTGGGGGTTTTTACCGCTTATAGTTATTATAATAAATTATTTCAAAAAATTAAGGCGACTCCGGCACAACAACTACTGAAAAATCGCTATAGACTTAGTAATTTGCGTAAAGTTTTTATAGCTATACATACCTGGCTGTTGTTAAAAATCAGAGCCAGGACTTTCTCGATGAATAAGTCGTTAAACCTCAAAGTAACTATTGACAGTAATTCCGGTTTTTGCTTTGGAGTAGTAAAAGCCATAAAGATGGCAGAAGAAGCTCTGGAACGATATGAAAAGGTATATTGCCTTGGCGAGATAGTACATAACGATGAAGAAACACATCGTCTGGAAAAAAAAGGGTTGATCACCATAACACAAAACGATCTAAAAGAACACTTCAATAATCCAATCCTTTTCAGAGCCCATGGTGAACCTCCGGAGAGTTATCAATTATCGGAAAAAAACAGGAATACCATTATTGATGCTTCCTGTCCGATAATACTAAAGCTGCAACAACGTATCAAAAAATCTTACGATGATGGGGAAGCAATCTTTATCTATGGAAAAAAGAACCATCCTGAGATCATTGGCCTTAACGGACAGATTGATAACAGCGCTGTAATCTTTGAATCACTTGATGACCTTAAGTCCGTTGATATCCCAAAATCTTTTACATTGTATAGTCAGACTACCATTGATAAAGACAAGTTACACCAGATTGCAGACAGATTGAAAGAGAAAGGGTATACAGTAAAACTTATAGACACAACCTGCAAACAGGTATCGAACAGAAAAAAAGAGATCATGGATTTCTGCAGGCAGTACGACAAGATCGTATTTATTGCCGGGCGAAACTCTTCGAATGGGAAAGTACTTTGTGCGCATTGCAAAAATGCTAATTCTAACACATATTTTATCTCAACGCCTTTTGAGATACGTCGTTCCTGGTTTTCTGAAGGTGACACAGTGGGTATTGCCGGGGCAACATCAACACCTCAATGGGTGATGGAAGAGGTACGAGAGATTATAGGGTCATTTTGACACAAGAAAATGAGATTGATTTTATATTGAACGGCATATTTTTTTGAATAGCTAAAAGTAATTTTTTATATTTGCACTCCTTTTAAAAAGTACTGGTCCTATAGCTCAGTTGGTTAGAGCACTTGACTCATAATCAAGTG
>JAVVFR010000269.1:0-3145 GCA_032250595.1 Bacteroidales bacterium
GCATACGCGCCGAGATCGAGGCCGCTGCGTACGCCTTGTTGATATAAGTGATAGAGAAGATTTAATAGCAACGGGAAAAATAAAACCAGCACCTGAGTTTGTTGAGGTTGACGGAAAGATGGTGAGAACAAGTCCTGAGGAATATAGAAATGTCGATAACTGTAAAAAAGTAGATGAACTAATGTTTTATAGAAAAAATATATTCTTGCTTACAAGATATGACAAGTTCCGTATGGCTTATGAGCTTAAGACGAAAGAAAATAATTTATTTCAAATTATTTTGTTAAATGATAGAAACTGCATAAGAATAACAGGTTGTTTTTCCGATTCTTGTCTTAGTCCAGATTTTGAGAACGAAATCAAGTATGTTTTGCTAAAAAACACTTACGGTAATGATATGGCAGGAAAAATATCGCTTATGAAAAATTATTCTAATCTAGAAGGATTTACTGAAGAAAAATACCTGTTTATGAAAACTAAAAACTGCAAAGTAACTTTTTATAAAGGTAGTGATTTTTAATAACAATAAAATAATTTAATAATATGACAGACATAATACAAGAAGAGGTAATATTACCAATCGATTTAGACGATTGTATTAGTGTAACCAGCAATTATGGATATAGAACGCATCCAATTACTGGTAAAATTTATGCTTTTCATGGTGGTATCGATATAGCTGTTGTATATGGTACAGAAGTAAAAGCAACAATAAGCGGAACTGTTATATGGAAAGGAACTAATGAGCGTATTGTTGAAGGCAAAACCATTGGTTTTGGTAATACAGTTGTTATAAAAACAGAAGATGGTTCATATTCTACTTTATATGGGCATATGGTTTCTTTTGCTGAAGGTTTAGAGCTGGGCAGTACTGTAGGCGCTGGAGATATAATAGGGTATTCTGGAAACAGTGGTGGAAGTACAGGTACGCATTTACATTATGGTGAGTATGATGCACATTCAACAGCAGCAATAGAAGGATCTTCACAAGGAATACCTAACTCTGATGGATACTCAAACATAGGTGTAATACAGCATGAAGAAAATAATTTGGACACAAATGGTTTAATTTCTGAGTATACTGAATATAAGAATGCAAAAATTGCGGCGGGTATAATATTTGAAGGTCCGCTAACACCAGAACAAAGACAACAAGTTCTTTCAGAAATTGTTCCACAAGTTAAGCCAGAAAAAATAACAATAACCACCCTAGAACCTTACACGGTAGGAGATGGGGAAACTCTTGAACAAATAGCAGAGAGCAACAACACAACGGTAGAAAAACTTCTAGAAACAAATAATATAGAAAATGGAGAGATAAATACTGGTGATACTATACAAATTCCAAAAGAAACAGAAACATACAAAGTTTGCTCGGGAGAAGAAGCGGAACAAGTAGAAACAATATTTACGAAGCAAGAATTTTTCTCATCTTCGCCAAGTGAGTCAGATTTTATAAAAATGGAAAGTCAAGAATCCAGCTATGCAATTATAAGAGAAGGAGCAACCGACTCAAACGGAAACCTTCTCACCTCAATGGTTGAGATGAGTCAATCAATGATACAAAATACTACTGACTTCATTACTGAGCAATTTATCAATCCAATAGATGATTTGCTTGGTTGGGTTTTTGATGATACTAATGTTGATCAATACGGCTTAACACAGCTGGATTATTTAGAAGCTGAAATAATGCTAAGGCTTTCTCAGGGAGAGAGTCTTGAGCATATGGCAAAAGAAATTGCAATAAGAGAGTCTGCAAAATTTGCTACAGAATCTATAACTGAATCAACTTTTACAAGCACTGGTGATGGTAAAGTAAGTGGTGGAGAATTCGCGGTCTCTATAGCAATAGTTAAATTTGCAACTATTGTTGCGGTTCGTGAATCTAGTGATGATAGTATGGACAGTAATGAATATGCGCAAGCCGCTGGCGAAGCTGCACTAACTGCTGTTCTTGCATATTTTGGTGTCCCAGCTTCTGCTGTTAGTGCAACAATTACAGTATATAATACTTTGTCTGATGAAGGCCTTAGTTTAAACAGGGAGCAAGCAAAAGATGTTGCTATTGCAGCTGGAGTTGCCGCTGCCACTGTTGCTATTACTTATGCTGTTGCCGCTGCTTTAATGGTAGCTGGTGTTCCTGGTCCACTTGCATATGCCGCGGGTGCTTATGTAGCATCCATTGTTGCTGAGCCTTTATACAATTTGTATCATAATTCTTATGAAGCTGAAAGGCAGATGTATGATGCAATTGAAGATATGTTTAAAGGTAATGACAGCTTTGAAGAAAATGTATTCCAGTTTTTAAGTGGTATGGATGATTGGAGAAAAGCAAAAACAACGGATTTTGTTAAAGATTTGTTGATCAGTATATATAATAATTATGCTAGAACACTCAGTTTCGACACCTACGGCAAAGACTATGGTGCTGGTGAATACGGCAGTCCTTACTCCATGCTCCGTGTAGTTCCCAAAGATGACGGAACAGGAAACACTGTTTATGTCCTTGAACATGATGCAGTCGCATTTGCTCGTGACGGATGGCATGATGATATTGTTGGAAGTAATGCGAGTGACAACCTTGTCGGAAAGGATGGAACAAATAGCATTTGGGGGCGTGGTGGAAATGACCACATAGAAGGTCGTGCAAATAATGATAATCTTATTGGCGGTGACGGTGATGATAAGATTTATGGAGGACACGGAGATGATGTAATTTATGGAGATAATGGTGACGGCACAGGTTCGGGACATGATTATATTGAAGCCGGTTCGGGCGATGATGCTGTGATTGCCGGTGCAGGAAATGATACTGTTATTGGTGGTAAAGGAGATGATCAAATTCAGCTTGATGAGGGAAATGACTATGCAGAAGGTAATGCGGGTGACGATGTTATAGTTGGTGGTGCCGGTGATGACATAATTCTTGGTAATTCGGGCGAAGATACAATCGTTGGCGAAGATGGAGCAGATTTGATTTTTGGTGGTGAGGATAATGATACAATAGATGGCGGAGCTGGAGATGATATGCTTTATGGCGATGCAGGAAACGATACGATTAATGGCGGAGATGGAAATGATGAATTGTATGGTGGTGCAGGTGTTGATGTCTTAAACGGACAAGCTGGTGATGATATACTTG
>JAVVFR010000270.1:0-3130 GCA_032250595.1 Bacteroidales bacterium
GGAACGGTTTTAGATATAACATTTGATCATATCTAACAGACTTTAACCGCTGAAAAAAAATTGAATTTATGGGACGAAGGTTTTTATTATTTACCGTATCAATGTGGATGTTTTCTTTTTTTACGCCTGTTGATGCACAGATTACGAACTATCATTTTCATGAGCAATGGTACGTTGGTCTTACATTAGGATCAAGCACGTTTTATGGTGATTTAACAGATAAAACCAATAAGCTATCCAGGAACAATCCGTTTCAACAATCATTTTATAATGACAGGAAGTTTATGTATGGCCTTACTATGTCGAAACGTGTAAATGGGGCTTTTTGGTTAAGAGCAAATTTCTTGTCGGGCAATATTCAATCAACCAAAGAATCGGTCAACATGTTTTTTAAGTCAAACATGTATGAATTCAGCCTTATTGGCATGGTAAATTTCAGTGAATTGATAGCAGGAGGAGACAGGGATAGACCGGTGAATATATATGGTTTTGCCGGTATCGGTATGGCCAGTTATGCCTCCTGGAAGCGCGATTTGTTTACAGACTCCTTGATACGTAAGGTTGGAAATGGAAAACGCAATCAGGAATTCTTATTTCCTTTCGGTGTAGGTGTTGACTATAAAGTTAACAATTATTTTACGGTCAATGCAGAGGTTTCGATGCGGAAAGTTTCCGGTGATGATTTAGATGCTCACCTTGATGCAAATGGCCCTTTTGAAGGTTTTGGATATCTCTCTGTTGGTATTAATTATCAGTTTGATATGCCACAAGGGGTGTTCAGTACCAGGAAGAAGTATACCGGAAAATCAACTGACCCTGCTTTGAAAGCCTATAACAGGAACAAAAAGATTGTTATGAAAACAAAGGGTTACCGTAAGGGTATGCGATATAAACGCAGTATGGAACGTAAAAAGAAAGAGTGGGCACTGGTGCAGATGTTTAAAAAAACACGGGTTAATATTGCTACAGAATAACGCAATAGTATTGTTGATAAATTATTGACATCTTTTTCAAATTTACCCTATTACAATTTATTCTATAGCTATTTTTATATACTGACTACTAATTTTTTATAAAATGGTATGAAGTATATTATTACACTTTCTATTGTTATTCTATGCTCTCTTTCAGCAAAAGAAAGTAATAGCCAAATAAGGTTTGTTAATGAATGGTCGTTGACATTGCATGGCAGTGCAGTTACTTTTTATGGAGATATTAGCGATAAAGAATACTTTTTTCTAAACAACGGCTCATTCCCCGATGGCTACTCGTACTCCCCAGGAAAAGGAAATAATAATCCGTTTGCTACACAAAATTTACAGCACCGTAAACCTGCCTTTGGTCTTACTCTCGATAAATATATCTATCCATGTATCGCTGTTGGGGCGGGCTTTTTTAAAGGGTCGTTGTATGATCAGAGGCAATCTTTTGGTATGGAAATAAAAACAGATTATTGGGAGAGTATTTTTTTTATCTCACTAAATATTACACGGATCATATATCCTCATGATCCTGAGAGGCGTTTCTCCTGGTTTGTTTATTCCGGTATTGGCCTTACTAACTTTATAGCACAAAGGTATGATATAGAAACCGGTGAAATTTTAGCGCATAAAGGGAGTGAGCATTGGGGCCGTGCCAGTGAAGGAGTAGTCCCGGTTGGTGTAGGAGCAGCGTTTAAGATTACTCGGTCGTTGTTTTTTAATGCCATGGGCTCATTACGTGGTATGAATACGGATCTGTTAGATGCTTATGAATCCAATATTTCCGGTATCGAGGGATATGGATATGTAACAATAGGTATTCAATATAAGTTTAACTTAGTGTCAGAAGTTCTTGCGCCCTTACATGTACCGTACAAACCTAAATCAAACGAGCCTGCTTTAAAAAAATATAACACAAAAAAGAGGAGTTCTGTGAATAAAAATGATATCAATAAACGCCCTCAAAAAAGCAAGTTTAAGAAGTATGCTCCCAATAAACGTTAATACAGGACTTAACCCAGGAAACAGAGGTAATTAATAGTGTTTTCTACGAGGATAAAAAAAACCCACTGAATCTCAGTGGGTGGATTTATTTACAGTAAAAAAAACAATTCTGCTATCAATCATCGAGGCTGTGGACTATTAAGCCACTTCGCAGTTTAGGTTCAAACCAGGTAGTTTTGGGAGGCATAATATTCCCGGTATCTGCTATGGTCATCAGTTGTTCCATAGAGACCGGATAGAGTGCAAAGGCAACAGCCATTTCACCGGAGTCGACACGTTGTTGAAGCTCACCAAGACCGCGGATGCCACCGACAAAATCTATCCTTTTCGACTTTCTCAGGTCAGTGATATCAAGGATTGGTTCAAGCACCTGATTCGAAAGCACGATAACGTCAAGTATACCAATAGGGTCGTTATCATCATAGGTTCCCGGTTTAGCTGTTAAGGAGTACCACCGGCCGTCGAGGTACATGCTGAAGTTATGTATTTTTGCAGGCTTGTAAATACGCTGCCCTTTATCTTCAACAACAAACCCTTCTGACAATCGGTTAAGGAACTCCTCTTTCGTAAGGCCATTAAGGCCTTTAACGACCCTGTTGTAGTCGATGATGGTCAGCTGGTCATCAGGGAAGTGCACAGCAAGAAAGTAGTTAAACTCTTCATTACCGGTATGGTTAGGGTTGTTCTCTCTGCGTTCATTACCCACCAGTGCAGCAGCAGCAGTGCGGTGATGACCATCGGCAACATAGGTATAGGGTACTTTTTCTTTAAAAAGCGTGATCAGTCTGTCGATTATTTTCTCATCCCTTATAATCCAGAAATGGTGGCCAAAACCATCCACCGCAGTGAAATCGTATTCAGGGGCATCCTTTATCACTTCGTTGATGATATCATCAATCTCCTGTACTTTTCTGTATGTGAAAAACACAGGTTCATAGTTCATTCCCGATGTCCTTACATGATTTTTTCTATCTTCTTCCTTGTCATGTCGTGTAAGCTCATGTTTTTTGATAAGATCATTCATGTAGTCATCCACAGAAGCACAGGCAACGAGGCCATATTGAGTACGGCCGTTCATTGTTTGTGCATATACATAGAGATTCTCTTTTTGATCCTGTTGGAGCACACCGTCGTTCATCAACCTG
>JAVVFR010000271.1:0-3122 GCA_032250595.1 Bacteroidales bacterium
GGCTCAGCCTCCGACTATAATATCGACCTCGATAAAGTGGATATGGATAAACTTATTCTCTTCTCGGAAAAAGGAATGGGCAACGGAGCCGTTGATGGAGTGAAAGATATTATTTTTGTGGATAATGAGACCTTCGATAAAACCAAAACCGAAGAGATAGCAGAAGAGATTGAGCTGCTGAATAAAAAGATGTTCCAAAAGAAAAGGAAGTACTTGCTTATAGGCCCGGGCCGATGGGGCACACGTGATAAATGGATCGGGATACCGGTGAATTGGGCACAAATTGCCAATGCAAAAGTGATCGTAGAAACAAGCCTTGAAGGATTTCCGCTCGATGCATCGTCAGGGTCCCACTTCTTCCATAATGTCACCTCTATGAATGTAGGGTACTTCTCTGTTAATCAAGGGATAGGAAAGAACTTTATCGACTGGAAAAAGCTGAAAAGCCTAAAAGTTATTGAGAAAACAACGTACTGCCGGCATGTGGAACTAGATAACCCGCTTTTGATCAAAATGGATGGGAAAAAACGTATCGCTATCGTGGGCATTCCTTAAATGAAAGTAAAAAAAAACATGCCCGAAAGCATGCTTGTGATATGATTATTTTTTGATCCTTTTCTCTTTAATCCTTGCTTTTTTACCGGTAAGCCCACGATAGTAAAATATCCTTGCTCTGCGGACTACACCCCTTTTGTTGACTTCAATCTCTTCAATATTGGGTGAGCTGACAGGGAAGATTCTCTCGACACCCACACCACTGGCTATCTTTCTTACAAGGAAAGTTTCATTGATGCTGCTTCCGCTGCGTTCAATCACAACACCCTGGAAGTTCTGAATACGCTCTTTGTTGCCCTCTTTGATTTTATAATGTACAGTAATAGTATCACCTGCTTTAAATGCCGGAAATTCCTTTACCGGAACCATTTGTTCTTCAACCTCTTTTATAATCGTATCCTTATTCATGACTCTTATTTTTACCGTTGTTTCAAAAATGAGTGCAAATATAGTGATGTTTTTTTAATTACAAAATGCAGAAGGAAAGAAAATATTTATACTCCGGTGTGCAGCTTTACATATTTGTTCTGTTATTTACAACATTATTGTATGATTAGAGAGAGATGTAATGAATCAGGGTATTGTACGGAAAAATTTTATCTTTCTTATCTCTTTGCATTATTCTCAGACAACCCCGGTCTCCGCTCTTTGGTTCTTTTTTCTGCCTGTTGATATCGCCATTCTGTTATCCGGCGTTCGTTGCCCGAAAGCAGCACATCAGGTACTTTCCATCCTTTGAAATCTGCCGGCCGTGTATATACAGGGGGTGCTACCAGGTCATCCTGGAAAGAGTCTGATAATGCCGACATCTCATCGCCCAGCACCCCGGGGATTAGTCGTACGGTAGCATCTACTATGACCGATGCAGCCAGCTCTCCTCCCGTTAACACATAGTCGCCTATGCTTATCTCCTTTGTAATCAGATGTTCACGTATGCGCTCATCAATGCCTTTGTAATGTCCGCATAAGATAACAATGTTGTTGAGCATCGATAAGTTATTACACGTTTTTTGCGTCAGCAACGCTCCGTCAGGTGTCGTATAGATTATCTCCTCATAAGTGCGTTCTCTCTTGAGCTGTTCAATACAGGCATACACGGGCTCAATACTCATTACCATCCCACCACCCCCGCCATACGGATAGTCATCTACACTGCGGTAGTTATTGCCGGAGTAATCCCGCAGATTGTGCAGGTGAATGACACACAGCCCTTTTTCTTTTGCACGTTTTACTATCGATTGGCTTAATGGCCCTTCGAAAAGCTCCGGCAGCACAGTGATGATATCAATACGCATGGTTGATCCTCCTTAATAAGAAAAATTAATGCTCTATAGGAAACGTTTATGGTACAAATTTACATATTCCTGCCGTATTTTTTATCCTTCTGTGTATCTTCGCATGATAAAGAACCTACATCTGGATGTTTATGACCCCTAAAGTCACTGTTATCGTTACCATGATTCTGTTCTCGATAATGCAAACAGCAAAGTGTAATTATGCTGTACATGACCCTGATTTGTTTTGGGCGGGAAGGGATACAATAAAACAGAGTTTGCTCACACCCAATATACTTACAGGAATGATGCTGATAGCAACCGGTGCCACAGGAAGCTTCGCACAATGGCCCGTTGATAAGGCAGTAAATAACTACCGCAACCGTCAGTTTGGCGGCTTCTCTACACGTGCTGATGATTACCTTACTTTTATTCCGGCAGTTTTTCCTTATATAATAAAATTGACAGATCCGTATTATGAGTCTTCTTACCTTGCTGTTTCTTTAAAACTTTTTTCGGCGGCACTGCTTGCACAAGGCGTCACGCAGGCCACAAAATATCTCACTAAAGTACCACGGCCTATCAATGGATCTTCTTTCTCTTTTCCTTCCGGACATACTTCAGTAGCTTTTGCTCTGGCTGCCGTCACCTCCAGAGAGTTAAAGACACCATGGATTAGTACGGTATCATATGCTCTGGCAACAACCACTGCCTTACTGCGACTGGCAAATAATGAACACTGGCTCTCCGATGTTGTTGCCGGTGCAGGGCTGGGTATTATTGCCGGGGAATTGACCTTCCTGCTGTTTGAAAAAATGAAAAAGCACGATGTGTTGTCCGGTATTAATAAATCGTTTTCATTTACACCCTATGCAAGCTTGTCCTGTTATGGGTTTAGTTTTTTATATAAGTTGTAATCGCTGCATTTTTTATAACCTTAACAAACAAGTAAGTGCATTACTTCGAAATATATATGATTGTGTTACAGCGGTTTTAAAAATAGAGTTGTTGCAATGAAATATTAAGATATCATTAAGAATTTTTATCCGTTTTGGTATTCAAAATATTGTATTTTTGTTAACGAATAAATAAATTAATATGTATAAAAAAAAATTTTAATGAAAAAAGCAGCTCTATTATTTGTAGTTTTTGTAGTTTTCTTTTCAGCTTGTAAAGACGAGGATGATAAGAATGGAGACAATAAGTTTGATAAAATCAATGTATCTCCTTCACAGGAGGCATATGTTTTATTGACAACAGCTACCTGGTGTCAGTACTGTGCCGATTGGGGAG
>JAVVFR010000272.1:0-3114 GCA_032250595.1 Bacteroidales bacterium
GACCTGAAGCATTTCAAGCAATTAACAACAGGATTTCCGGTGATTATGGGAAGAAAAACTTATGAATCCCTGCCGTGTGGCCCTTTGAAAAGCAGAAAGAATATTGTTATTACCCGTAAAAAAAGCCTTGATGCCGATGGTGTTTTTGTGGCAGCAAACCCCAAAGAAGCATTGGAATTAGCCAATTCAGAAGAGGAGGTATTTATTATTGGTGGTGGAGAAATTTATAATCTCTTTTTACCGTTGGCTGACAAAATATATCTTACCGAAATTGATTGTGAGTTCCCTGCCGACACCTTTTTCCCTTGTATGGATAAGAAGAGGTGGAGCATTGTTGAGCAATCTGATAAGATAAATCATAATGATATTAGCTTTCGTTTTGTTACATATATGAGAAATAAGCAACGGCAAAAAAAGTGAGAGGAGCACCCGATGAGATTATTGCATATAGTTCTTTTGCAATATCCAATGAGGCATAGAGGCTGTTGGTATAAATAATCTGCAATAGAACATAACCCGGTCGATTATTTTTTTTTATTATCAAATTTGAAATAAGTGCCATTTTTTACTATTTTTGCAAACAGGTTATTTCTTTGGACCCAAAAACCTGATTCATTAAATCAATACAAATCAAAAAAATTTATCATGAAAAATTTGTTTATGTTCCTATTAGCAGGAGTTTTTTTTACAACATCTCTTTTTTTAGTTTCTTGTGATGAGATAATTTCTGATATCAATACTACACCTGCAGAGTCTGCTGTGGAGACCATGAATCAGTTTGCCGACATCTTTCTGGTTGTTGATGATGGTATTATTCTTGATTCTACAAAGAGTGGAATGAAAATTACAGGAGCTGATTATGAAGAGGCCATCACAGGTGACTTCCCTAACAAACTGTATCGATGGGACTTTGGCACAGAAGGGGATTATCAGGGGGTAATATATATCCTGTTAACTGATCAATTGACAAACCCGGGGGCGCTCGCCACCATTACTTTTGAAGATTTTTATCATAACGGGCAGTTGATTGATGGTATTCAAACTATTGAGAATCTTGGCGTGAATAGTAATGACAAGCAGGAATTTCGTTGTCAGCTTGAAAATGGCATAAAAGGAGATATGCAACTCCAGTTTGATTGGGTAATTATCCGTAACGATGATGGTGGTACGCAGCCACAAGATGATGATATTTTCAGCATTAGTGAGAAAAACAGTGCTTCCGGTGTTGATAAAGATGGTGTTGCTTTTGAACTTACCATTAAAAAAGATGTAACACTCGACATAAGTTGTGAGTATATTGTTACTTCCGGATTACTCGAAATTCTTTCTGCCGGAGATCTTTTAACAGCGGATTTTGGTGAAGGTGAATGTGATAATATTGTTAAAGTCGGAAATAAAGTAATGGAGGTGGATATTTTTATCTAACCTCGAATTATTACCCCAATATATTTTTAAAGACCGTCCTGAGATGCTCTTGGGATGGTTTTTTGTTTTAAGGATTGAAAAGAAGAAATTTGGTAATATCTATTGACTTTATTTGCAGGGCATTTTTTGTTGTTGAATTATGTCTTTTGTTTTTTCTTTTTGGCAGAGGGGAATAACACATTATTAAGGATAAGACGGTATCCCGGGGAGTTGGGAAAGAGGTTAAGGTCGGTAGGTGGGTCGCCAACAAGGTGCTGATAGTCTTCCGGATCGTGCCCTCCGTAGAAAGTCCATGTACCTTTTCCAAACTCACCATGAATATATTTTGTTTCACCGAGGGTTTTGTTCTCCCCCATGATAAGCACATTACTTTTTATCAGACTTGTTCTGAATGCAGTTGTTTGTCCCATAAATCCTTTGATCACCGATTCATGGTTCTGGCAGAGCATGGTAGGTATAATATCCCATTTGGCAGAGAAATCGAACAGTGTAAAGAAGTCATTGTTTTCATGTAACGTTCTTGGCCGCGTTTCTGTGACATCGATATTGCTCACTTCGTATCTATATGGGCTAACGACTAAAGTGAAATTTTCGAAAGCAAAGCAGTTGTCATAGTTTAATTTCTCTTGTGCATTGGGGTCTGCCGGATCTCCATCAAACATTGTTTCACAAATATCCACCTCATCGGCGGCCAGGGCAATATCATAGCTATCGGGAGCTGAACACATAGCAAAGAGGTAGCCTCCGCCGGAAACAAAATCACGTATTTTTTTTGCCACTGCAAGTTTACACTGCGACACTTTATCAAAACCAAGTTTATGGGCGATCTCTTCTGCTTCCTTTTTCTGTTCAATATACCAGGCATGATGTCTGAAGCTGTTCCAGAATTTCCCATACTGTCCGGTAAAGTCTTCATGGTGTAAGTGAAGCCAATCATACAATGGCAAATTTCCTTGTATCACTTCCTCGTCATACACCAGGTCGTAGGGTATCTCAGCATAGGTCAACACCAGTGTAACAGCATCGTCCCATGGCATTTTCGTTTTTGGAGAATAGACTGCTATTTTTGGGGCTTTATGCAGTTTTACATCATTTTGGTTGATGTCGGGTTTGGCGATCTCTTCTCTTATCGACTGCGCCTGAACATCAGCAATAATTTCATAACTCACTTGTCTGATGATACACTCTTCTTCCAGTTCTTTAAGATGTTTAAACATAAAGCTACCACCCCTGTAATTGAGTAGCCAACTTACTTCTATATCGTGCGTTAATACCCAATATGCAATACCGTATGACTTCAGGTGGTTGGTTTGTTTTTTATCCATGGGAATGAGGATATAAGCAGCCATCACGTTTGACGCCAGAAAGATAGTGATTAAGGTCAGTGTTATTTTTTTAACCATTCTCATCATAATAAACTGATTTTTGCATGGTGCGAAAAATTCCAGGCGACGGGTATGATATAAACATTACAGTTGCCCTATGATAGATGATCCGCACCATTTTTTCTCTCTGCAAAGATAATAAAAAGTAACAGGTATTGAATTAGAAAGGGGGGTCTTCTTCGTCTTCTGGCATATCATTCATTTTTGAAGGCACAGTGAGTGTTTCATTATCAAAATTTGTATTCGGGCTAATTGGGTTGGGTTCTCCGAAGGGGGCATCTGTTTTACCGAGAGCGTCAGGGTT
>JAVVFR010000273.1:0-3113 GCA_032250595.1 Bacteroidales bacterium
AATAGCTGTGTTTTTAGTGCTGCCTTCATTTGTTCATCAGAGATTCCGGTGCCAGCTTGATAGTCAAGGTCAACATCAAAATTATTACTAATATTGGATAACCATATTGAGAGCTGTTGTGCCAACAGTTCAGTTCCGCTCGATACTAATGTGCTGGTCGGAACAGATGAGTTTTCAACGAACATCTCATTTTGAGTCGACACAAAGCTATGGGCTACAAGAAGCGACAGAAACTGATAACTCAGATTAGGGCGTATAGCAGCTTTATATTTCTCCCTTTCAAACTCTTGTAATTCCGGAAAATCAACATCAAATGTTATGGTTGGATTGAAGAGGTTGCCGGTGAGTTTGATAACACAGTTTACTTTCTCCTTTTTACTACCCATATCTTCAAGGCTGATAGGGTTTAAACTTGTTGTTACACCATACAGAGCCGTAATGTCAACCGCTGCATCATATGGGTCTCCGGTCCATACAATTTTATCGCCTTGTGTAACGACAAACTTTTTGTTTATCAAATTCTCCAATGTAAACAGATATTCTCCTTCGTTGATAACATATGTTCCAAAGAGTTCAAACTCACCACGGGAATCGATGCGCATATTTAGGTCACCTGAGCCATTTCCTTTGATGATATCCCCAACCAGCGGATCAAAGATCAGTTGAACATCTGCGTCAGGAGTGACCTTTAGGTCCATGGTCAATCGTAATACCGATCTCTGTTGAGGCACAACAGCTGTTGCTGATGTGACACTTTCTTTACTCGTGTCGACAAAGGTGATAAAATTGTGTTGTGAAACTTCTGATGTGGTATTCAGCGGTATGGAGAGGTTGGTGTTCTTCTCTGTTTTTGCAATGATTTTAATAAATATATCTTCTACAGGGCCGGTTATTTCTACGGTGCCGGTGGCAACGGCTTTTCCATAGTAGTAAGGATCCTGATTGCCATTGGTGTTTAAAAAGGTGAAATTTTTGGCATTAATTTTAATGTCGAGTCTGAACTTTTTAAACCCCTGATGGAAGATTGAGCCACTTACTATTGCGCTATGCGTCTCTTTACCATAGCGCTGATTGTTGTCGTTCAACAGAAGATTGGAAAAACTGATTGCCTCCTTGGTGAAGACGATAGTATGTGCAAAACTGTATCGTGTGTTCAAATAGTCAATCAACATATTTTTTGCTATCACTTTGAGCTCACCTGTCAGCTCAGGCGCATCAAATTTTCCCCTGAGTTGTAAGTTTCCTTGTGCAAGACCCCTGAAGTCACTGCTGAGCGATGAAATGAAATTGTTGATGGTATGGATCTTGAAATTGTCGAGTTTAAAATTCATATCGAAGTTGTTCTTCTGCTCCTTGCCGGGATATATATATCCATCGACGATCAGAACCTCTTTTGCACCAATATTGCCGGTATAAATAAAAGCAGCATCAATGTTCATTCCTTTTCTCTCTTCATTCCAGATACTGGAGATAGTAGCGTCACCAATTTTTTCCTTGTTAATAGCAAAATTGTCAATATCAATGTTAGCCATAATCCGGGGAGATTCAAGTATGTTCTTTAGGGAAATGTTTCCTGAGATTATGCCGTCGAAGTCAATATTTGCAGGTACAGTGATGAAGTCGATAATGGACATATCGATATTTTGCAAAGAGACTTCTAAATTATCTTTAAGGGAGCTGGAGGCTTTTCCTTCGATAGTAATATTTTGAGTTCCTTTATAGAAGTTAAAACCAGTAACGGAGAGCGTCTTATCATCAAGTTCAATTTTACTGCCCGGTTGAATATGCCATACCGAATCCAAAATATTGATTTGTCCTTTATTAATACGCAACCCGATAACCGGATACTCTTCGAGGCTCAGGGAGTAGCGCAGTGAGCCATCATTAAAATTTTGTGATGGGCTGTTTTTCCACGTAGTGAGGGTGGAAATGTGGTCGTTGCGGACATATGACTCAATATAGGGTGTGAATACATCAAGGGTGTCGGTAAGTTTTATCTCACTGCAGCCGCCTTCCAAATAAAGAGCATCCACTTGTGTATGGCTTTGAAAATAGAGATCCGAACAAGGGATGTCATTAATTGTTAGTTTATCGGCGCTGGCCCATATTTTAATATTTTGTTGATGCGTCAGGTAGGTGCCATTTATTTGGAAATTTTCTGAACTTATATTGTTACCTGTCAGATATTGAATCAAGCCGCTGATATCGGTAAGTGTAAGGGAGAAGTTAAACTCATTGTTGTTTGCAGCACTTAATGTGTCGTTAGAAAAACCAATAACCTGACTGAAGGCAGGCAAATATAAGTACGCAAGGTTTTTGAATGACGGAAGAAGGTCACTGTAGTTGAAATATCCATGTATATCGCCTGAGATAAAATCTGACCTTATGGTTACCAGCTTTCTGTTGTTTTCGGGTGATGAAAAGGCGCTTATATCAAGATAATTAATACGGTAATCCCGGTCTGCTGTTTTATAACTGCTCTCTCCCATGGTTAGAATACCCGCAAAATTATCCAGTTTATCACCTTGCGCATTAAAAGTGACGGTAGTGTTGAGTGTGCCACCCAGTGAATCATTAATAAGGTTTAAGCTGTGAGGTCGTGCATTGGTTATGGATGCCTCAAAATCATATTGAGGAATTTCTTGATTAAAATCAATGATGCCATCGAAATCGAAATCGATATTTTTGTCTGAGATATGGAGATTCCCGCCAAATCGTTTGTTAAATACCTCTCCGGTTATCTTTACATTGTTATAGAGATATTGCTTGTATTCAATGGAATCTAAAAGACCATTAATGTCTATGAGAATATTATTTTTATTGCCTGTTCCTTTCACAAACGCTTTCATCGACACAATCCCCAGATCGTTAACATCAGCAAACTGTCCGGCATTAAAATGCGATAATGACACATTGCCTGTATACGCTACACCATCATCAGTTGGAGTCATAGCTAAATTAGCAAAAGCATTGCCCAACGATGTGCTGAAAAGCACTTCTGTAGAAAAATCGTTATAAGTGCCATTAAAATATCCTTTAATGCCGATCTCTCCTAAGCGGTTGAGGATGTCAGGCGGATTGATAGCGATAAACCCGTTGCTTTGGTCGCGAAT
>JAVVFR010000274.1:0-3112 GCA_032250595.1 Bacteroidales bacterium
GTGATTTATAGCGTTCTTTGATATAATCCTCGGAATTCTCTTCAATAAAGGATGCTTTAATAATATAGTTAAATCTGTTGAATGTTTGTAACACCCCGGCGATATCACGCTTGTTGAGCTTCAGAGTTACTTCAAGTTTTGTAGAATCGACAGGAGAGAAGGTGTGTATGCTCAAAATTTTTGTATCGTTGGATTCAACAATACCGGCAATTTCAGTTAGCTTATAGTCACGAACCCCTACTTCCAGGATAATAATTCCTCCTGGTTCCTGCACAGCAGCCATCATACCAAAGGCATTCAGTAAATCAAAAAGCATGATGGAACCGATATACTTCATAGATTTGTTGACCACAGGTAAAAGAGATATTTTGTTGTTGATAAAGATTTCTGCCAACTCATAGAAATGTTGATGGTCATGAGCAAAAAGTTTTATCGGCCTTACATTATTTTCTTTCAGGCTATTTTCAGGTTGGGAAAGCGTAAAAAGGGCCGATTCAGAGATTAAACCGATGTATTTGTTGTTGTTGTCGATAATAGCCAGATGTGATACCTTGAGATCTTCCATATTAGCGAGTGCCTCAATACCCGTAGTCTCCATTGTGATGGTATTCTCGTCAATATTCATTAATTTAGCGGCAATCATAGTGAAATTGGTTTTATTAATGGAGTAAAGATAATAATAAACTTTGGGTAAAGCGTTTTAAGAAGATATATTCTGACTGAATACCTGCGTTGAAATATGAAGGTAAAAAGTAATGATATGACTGTTTTGTTTTTTCACTGAAGTTGTTTTATTGCTTATTTTTGTAAATATTTTATCATATGACACGATTAAGTGTAAATATAAATAAGATTGCAACGATCAGAAATGCCAGAGGAGGCAACGTACCTGACTTGAAAGAAGCAGCCATACGATGTGAGCGATACGGAGCACAAGGAATTACGGTGCATCCACGTCCTGATGAACGACATATTCGCTACAGTGATGTTTACGAACTGAAATCTGTAGTTACTACTGAGTTTAATATTGAAGGATATCCAACAGAGCGGTTTATTGACTTGGTGATGAAGATACAACCTGCTCAGGTTACACTGGTTCCTGATCCCCCTGACGCCTTGACTTCTAATGCCGGCTGGGATACGATAAAAAATCGTGATTTCCTCCGTGATGTGATCAGTACATTCAAGGCAAATGCAATCCGTACCAGCATCTTTACAGATACTACACCTGAATTTATCGAAGCAGCCGCACTTACAGGTGCCGATAGGGTTGAGCTCTATACGGAACCTTATGCTGCCTTTTTTAGTGCTGGTAAGGAGCAGGCGGTAAAGCCTTTTGCGGAAGCCGCTAAAATTGCTGCTCAATGTAATTTGGGTGTTAACGCCGGCCATGACCTTAACCTCGAAAACCTTCACTATTTTGTTAAGCAGGTGCCAGGGTTATTGGAAGTATCAATAGGTCATGCACTCATCAGCGATGCCCTCTATTTCGGACTTGAAAATACAATCCAACAATATATTCGTCAATTACAATAATAAATAATGAACCTATTTTATCACCATTTTGGTAAAGGGAAACCGGTAATTATTTTACACGGATTGTTTGGGATCTCAGACAATTGGGTTACCATTGGTCGTGCGCTGTCGGAACACTTTAGTATTTATATACCTGATCTGCGTAACCATGGCCGTTCTCCTCACGCTGCTGCTTTTAGCTATTATGCCATGGCAGAAGATATAAAGAGTTTTTGTCATCATCATAAGCTTGATAAAGTGATTCTGGCCGGTCACAGTATGGGAGGGAAAGTGGCTATGCAGTTTGCAATTGATTATCCTGAGATGCTGGAGAAACTCGTTGTAATTGATATCTCCCCGGCGAAAAAACCAGCCAGACAGATCCATGTGCAAATTATCCATGCTATGGAAAATGTTGATTTTGATATATGCAAAACAAGGCAGATAGTGGAAAATCAACTTACTACAGACATTCCTAATAAATCTCTCCGGATGTTTATTATGAAAAATCTTTACCGGATCGATGAAAATAGATTGGGTTGGAGAATAAATCTAAGTGCTATTGTTGAACAGCTTGATGATATTGCTGTTGGAATAGAACCCGAAAATAAAATTACTGCTCCGGTATTATTTCTGCGAGGGGAAGCATCGGATTACATTACCGATGAAGATGAAAAATTGATCTATGATATTTTTTCTTCTGTCGAAATAAAAAAGATACCTGATGCATCCCACTGGATGCATGTAGATAATCCCGTCGCAGTAAAGAATGCTTTCTTATCGTTTATGTAAATATGATTTGAGATCCTTCTCCTCCCGACATGGCATAGAAATCTCCCACGGTTAAAACGTCTTTAACATGTTCCGTTAGGTCCTCTTTGGATACTTTAAACATATCCATCGCTAATTTACAGGCATACACTTCCCCTCCACCGGCAATGATCATATCCAGAAATTCATCAACAGGTGGTATATCAAGTTTTTCCATCTGTTTTTTCATCATAGCCGATACACCGGCTTCTACAAAAGGCAGCGCACCTAAAAGTGTTGGGAAAGGGATGTTCCCGGGCATTCGTAATGCCGGATTGCCAACAGTGGCTGTGCGAAGTTTTTTGCTCTGTTTCTTCGTGATAGCATCCAATCCAAAAAAGGTAAAGAAGAGCTTTGCTTCAATACCTTCCATAACAGCACCGTTTGCCATCACTAAAGCTGCATAAACATCCTCAATAGAACCTTTTGCACATATGATGGATACTTTTTTTATTGGATTATTTTGTATAGTCATAACAAATATTTTTTTATATTAAACACAACTTGCCGGCTTAGGAATTCCGGCAATTTTTGAAGATATTTTTAAAGGGCCACCGGGAAACAGGTCGTAAAGGCCTTTAATGTCTACAATTCCCGATTTTCCAACTTTCCTGATTGTGAGCGCATCCCCTTTTTCGAATGTTGAGCGAAGAAAATGAATCACTTCAAGATGCTTCTCTGTAAGCTCAATGCCTTCTTCTTTTGCCAGTTCATGAGCAATAGCTTCATTCCAATCTTTGGGATCATTCAGATATCCTTCATCAGTGACATCTAAGGTTATCCCTGC
>JAVVFR010000275.1:0-3108 GCA_032250595.1 Bacteroidales bacterium
CTTCTATTTTCTCCTCTTTCTCCGACAGCCATGCCTGGAATTTGGCTTCGGCTTGTGTTTCATCAAAAGCGCCTTTTTTCACACCTTCAAGAAGGTGGTACTTATAAAAAACACCTTTATGTTTTAATATTGACCTGACAGTATCTGAGGGTTGGGCGCCGACGCTCACCCAGTGCAGGGCGCGGCCGAACTCCAATTTGATATCTGCAGGGTGCGTTAACGGGTTATACGTGCCAATCTTCTCAATCATTTTTCCATCTCGTGGTGCACGACCATCCGCAATTACAATGTGGTAAAAAGGCTGTCCTTTTTTACCCTTACGTTGTAGTCTAATCTTTGCTGGCATAAATAGTTAAGTTTGTGTTAATTAATTTTTTATCCGAAAAATCGGGGTGCAAATATCCGCTTTTTTTTTGAAAAATAAAAGCATTACTATTTTTCTTTGTGATTTTATTGGCAAGAGATCAAATAAAACAACCCAACGCGTCAACTTTTTGCACTCTTTTACTCGACCCCTTCCAACAAAATAGTAAACACTATCGGAAAAAATAGTATTTTTACCTGCTGATTAAAACTGGTTACATGCACCAATAAAATATGTTTTATGAAGAGAACTGCTGTATTCCCAGGATCTTTCGACCCGATGACAAGAGGGCATGAAGATATTGTTTTACGTGCAATACCTATTTTTGATAAAATCATCGTTGCTGTAGGCAACAACAGTGAGAAAAAGAGTATGTTCAACATAGAAGACCGTATGGCCTGGGCATCCATTGTATTTAAAGATCATCCATCGATAGAGGTACAAAAGTTCACCGGCCTTACCATAGATTTCTGCCACAAGGTTAACGCCAACTATCTGCTTCGTGGATTGCGTACATCAGCCGATTTTGAGTTTGAAAGGAGCATCGGACAGATGAACAAGAACTTAAATGAAAAAATAGAGACAGTATTTTTGTTAACCAGCGCAAAATATACCGCACTTAATTCTTCTATTGTCAGGGACATCTTACGGCATGGCGGAAACGTAGACCAATTTATCCCTTTAAAACTGAAAGGAAAAGTGCATCGCTAAAATATTGCATTCATTACAACCGTTACTAGAAAAGTGAAAAGAGCAAGTACCATAACCCTGATCATATTGATAACCTTACAGGTTGTTACTGCCAATTATACCACTATCAGAGGTATTGCCCCCGGTGCTGAAGGATGCGAAATTTGGCTTGTAGGACATACCGACTATATCTCGTTCTGTGAGAAACGCCTCGCTACCGCTACTATCGATGATAAAGCAAGGTTCAACCTGTTGGTAGAGACAAAACATACAACCTATGCTATTATTGCCATTGCAGATTACAGAAGAGGAATATACATTGAACCCGGAAATGCCTATGAACTGGTATTTGATTCCATAAAGTTTGACAGTGAAACTGAACAGACTAATCTCTTTCTCGACAATACCGGCTTTTCATATGAAATTATGAATCAGGCTTCCAACGAACTGAACAACATCATCAATCTCTTCAATGCAGATTATAACGCCTTTATCTCAAACAATTATATGGCACTCTACGACAAACGGAAAAGTGTTATTATCCCCTTTATCGATACGCTGAAAAATAAATACAGCCGTTTTTCGAACGATTTTTTCGAAACATTTGCATACTACAGAATTGCCTACCTGGAGAGTATGGTGAAAAACTACCGGGTTGAACAGTCATACAATAATTATATCCGGAATAAAGATTTTGATTTTTCTCATATTGAATTTATGGAGTTCTTTAACAACCTTTTTGACAACTATCTCTCAACCAGGTTGAAAGGTTACTCCTATTACGATTTGATTGATGTTATCAACAAAAAAGGATCATATCATCAACTCTTCACCATGTTGGAAAGAGATACTCTATTACGCAATGTACGCATCAGAGAACTTGTTATTATCAAAGGACTTGGTGAGCTTTATAATAATATGGATTTCAATCAACAGAACATCGGGAAAATCTTAAAGTTTATTGCAGCTTCCAGCAAATTCGAAGATCACAGAAGTATCGCTGCAAACCTTTTGTATACACTAACCAGGTTTAACAGAGGAGTTACAGCACCGGACTTTGTGCTAAGAGACAGCACCGGAAACAAATACTCCCTCAGTGATTATCAGGGCAGTTATCTCTATCTGAATTTCTTCAAATCGGTTTGCATACCTTGTATTGCAGAATTTATGGCACTACAATCGATTAAAGACAATATTGAAGAAGGCCTGATTATCTTAAGCATATGCACTGACCACGATGAGAATTCTTTTCAAGCCTTCTTTTCAGAGTATTCCTTTGATTGGCAATTTTTACACTTTAATCGCGACTATTCCTTGCTCGATCGTTACCGGATAAGGAGTTATCCCTATTACATCTTAATAGGTCCTGACGGTAAAATACTGGAATACAATGCGAAGCAGCCCAGCCAACGCTTTAACCTGTGGTTCCGTAAAATTGTTGCAAAAAGAGAGCACTAACAGTGCAGCTCAAACAACCAGTGAATAGAAGGATAACTGTTTTTCATTGCTTCATTAATTTTTTCCTTATTGGCCCAAAGCACCTTGGTGATATCCTCCTCTTTCTGAGGTGTAAGCACCTCACTTTTCGAAGCAGTCATAGGATACCAATAAGTGATTTTCAGTATCCACTCGTTGCCTTGTTCATAGATATGTCGTGTGATCAGTGGCTCCCCGGCGATTATCGGTTTCTTTAGCCCTGTTTCCTCTTTAACTTCCCTTACGGCAGCAGCAGCAGCAGATTCATTATTATCGCACTTCCCTTTGGGTAGATCCCATTTTCCACGGCGGAAGATAAGTAAAAACTCACGGTTTTCATTACTGACCATCCCTCCTGCAGCCAAAATTTCACGAAACAATGAACGAAAATCGGCTTTCAATTGTTTATAGTTATGAGAATAAAAAAAGAGTCGTTTTAATGTTTTATCCAAGAAAAAAGAAGTCAGTGTATTTTTTATTTCTTCTGGAGATGTAACTTTAACTACCTGATCATTAGAAGAAAAAGATACATTGTTAATTTCTTTTGTAACAAATATTAACTTTTGATTAGCAAAAAC
>JAVVFR010000276.1:0-3106 GCA_032250595.1 Bacteroidales bacterium
TTTCATTTGGTTGGTTAATATACAATAATATTTTTGCTGTTATGCTTCCCCGATTCCGGAGCAAAGAATAAAATATAGCTTCCCGAAGGTAAATTATCAGGAATGGTATAGCAATGGTTGTTTGTAGTTTCCAGTTTTATGGAAATACGTCCGGTAAGATCCGTAAGCATAACTTCTGTTACCGGGTTGCCGGCTTCTATGGTAATATTACTGCCTTGTTTTACAGGATTAGGATAAACAACTATTTCATCCTGATCGCTATCAAAAATCGATGTCACTATCTTTGAATACTCATACGTGCCATCGAAGTCTACAATCTTTAAACGGTAGTAATAAGGTATGTTTTTAAGAGCCTCACGGTCGTAAAAATCATAGTGGTTGATATCATTGCTGAACCCAACAGCCTGCACTGTGCCAACAGGAATAAACCCTTCTTTCTCTTGTGAGCGCTCCACAATAAAATAGCTCGTGTTGAACTCGCTGGCGGTGGTCCATGATAATTTTACCGAACCGCTGTTTGCGGTATTCAATTTGAAGGAAGCCAGTTCAACAGGCAGTGTTGATCCGTCATCCTGGTCGTTGATAAGATCATCAAAAGCATCCTCAATACTTGAATACTGATTTTGTTCAACTCCACCTAAATCAGCCATAGTAGAACCTAGTACCGTTCCTCCATTTGTAGTAGTGGCTGATACTATACGTATGGGGGTTTGAAGAGTGAAGTTGCCAAGAGTAAGTAATTCGGATGCCGGTACATAGAAGTCCATAAAAACCGTATTTGCGCATGGGCCAAATGCATATACACGTTGAGTGTAATCTTCCAGAGGTGTATAAGAGAAGTTTTCTTTTGTATTGGCTCCAATAGTCTTGTTATCTACGTTATATAAATATATACCTGCACTCCCTCCGGTTTTCAAACGGATTTCTATTTCAAAACCGGGATTACCTATTGCGGTGGTACTTTGCGGTGCGATGTATCCAGGGTCTGCATTAAGACCATTATTACCATACAATTCATCAGTGTCAATTAATACAGAATAACCAAAATTTGCTGAGCCTGGATCTTGGCCAATTCGTAATCTGAACATAAAATAATCATTAACCTCATCATACCGAAAATAACTGCAGGTGCCTTCCTCCAAGTCTGGATTGTCAACTATGTCAGTTGAACTACATGATCCGCCACTTGCATCACCTGTAACTTCAGGATATTGCGTTAAATCACTGTATATCCGCCGCCATACTAAATTTTGCTCTGTCTCTTCATTGATGGCAGCGGTAAATGCGCTTCCACTGGAGGTAATGTAGCCTCCATTAGGATTAAAAGGATTGGGATTTGCTGTACATTGTTGAAAAATGTATCCCTCTTGATTTTGTGCAAATGATATCGATAATGATATAAGCACAATAAATTGCGTTAGCAATGTCTTTTTCATAACTATTTATTTTTATTAATGGTTGATGCAAATATATAACGTGATTTTTATAAAACCAAATAATTTTGCACTTTTTTTTAAATAATTTTATTTTATTTAATGCTGATAAAGAACGTATTGGTTGATATTATTGATATTTTAAGTTTAATAGGTTGTGTCTAAATGAGATCTTTTTTTGTAATAAAAATTGAGAAGAGTGCAATATGTTCTCTTATTGAACGATAATTTGATGTGTCTCCCTCTTGCCATTTTCAGTATCAATGATTAAAATATAACCCCCGGAATTGATATTATCAGGAATGATAAATTGGTTGTTGTTGTTTGCTTCCAATGGTAAGGCCATACGGCCGGAGATATCGGAAATGGTTACATTATGTAAATCTTGTTCGGTGTCAATGGTAATGACGTTACCCGGCTTTACAGGGTTGGGATACACAGTAATTGGTGTTGATTCTTGTATGAACGATAATGCAATGGTATTGGAGTAGCTATAGGTTCCGTCGAAGTCAACGATTTTTAATCGGTAATAATAGGTATTGGCATCTATAGCCTCAAGGTCATTAAAGGAGTAAGTATTTATATTATGGCTAAAACCAACAGCATTAACGATACCGATTGCCGTGAACGACCTCTCTTGGTTGGTGCGTTCTACAATAAAGTGGCTGGTGTTAAACTCACTGGCGGTAGTCCATGACAACATTACTGATTTATTGCCGGATGGATTCAATCTGAAAGAAACCAGTTCGACAGGAAGTAAGGAGGATCCACTTCCCTGGTCATTGATAGCCATCTGAAAAGCATCATGGTTATTGGTGAAGGAAGGGTCATTATCATCTACACCGCCGATGTCGGAAGCTGTTCCACCTAATACACTTGTTCCGTTGATGCTGGTAGCAGGCACAACACGTATCGGGTCGGTTGGCATGATTCCCAAATCTGAAACAGGAACAAAAAAGTCTAAAAATATTGCATTTGCTCCGGAGTATCTGCTGTCAGAACTCATCGACACAGCGCGCTGTGTATGGGTAGTCAGCGGATATTCGTTTATCAGTGTGGCATTCTTTCCTGTGACACCGTCAACATCCCATACCGCTACACCGGCATTGCCTCCATTGGATATTATTCTTATCTCTATTTCAAATCCGGGATTCCCAATTCTATTGCCTGACGCAGCAATATAGTTTGGGTCAACACCATTGCCAAATAATGCGTCTGTGTCAATTAAAACAGCATAGCCGAAGTTGCCGGTAGGATTTGATGCAATTCTTAACCTGAACAATGCATATTGTAATGTGTTGTCATAATAATAATAGGCCGATGTGCCGTATCCTAATCCAAGGGCATCGACAAGATCGGTTTGTCCATTGGATCCACCGGTCTGTACATCACCACCGGGCTCGTGACTCATCGTTCCGTCAAATACACGTTGCCATGCCAACTCTTGTTCAATTTCTTCATTAGCAGCACTTGTAGATAGTGCCCCACTCAAAGTTATCCATCCATCACCATTAGGATCCAATGGATTGGGTGTTGCTGTTGCTGTCTTGAAAATTTGTCCGGGGACTTGTGCACTTACTGCGGTTATCGATAAAAATAACGAAATATAAAGTAAAAAATTTTTCATGTGTATATAATTTTGTAAACGTTTAAATTTCAATTAATTAAAAACA
>JAVVFR010000277.1:0-3099 GCA_032250595.1 Bacteroidales bacterium
CGGGAGCCTGAGATTGTTCGGGCAAATGCCAAGGATCTCAAGGGTAGCTTTGATGCCGGCAGGACTACCATCCAAAAAGAGTGCTTCAATAAGCGGTAATAAAGCATAGTGAATTTTGCTGGCTTCCTTGATTTTACCTTTTAGTCCAAATTTCACCATATCGCTCATCTCTTGCGGAAAAGCGTTGGCAGCCACGGAAATTACACCATCGGCACCCATAAGAACCAATGGTAGCGTTAAAGCATCATCACCGGATATAACCAGAAAACCTTCGGGCCTGTTGTTGATAATCTGCATAATCTGCATCATATCTCCGGAAGCCTCCTTGATAGCAATAATATTATTAAACTCCTCAGCCAGCCGCAAGGTTGTTTCAACAGACATATTAACTCCTGTGCGACCGGGAACATTATACAAAATAACCGGCAGGGGAGAGGCTGTGGCAATATTACGGTAGTGATAATAAAGACCCTTTTGTTGTGGTTTGTTGTAATAGGGTGTTACCGATAAAATGGCATCGATACCTGAGAAGTCTGATGAAGTGATTACGGTGATCACCTCCTGTGTGTTATTACCTCCAATGCCAAGTACTACCGGCACCCTGCTGTCTACTGTCTCTACCACAAAGTCCTTTACTGCGTTTCTTTCATCTTTCGACATGGTCGCAGTCTCACCGGTGGTCCCCAGCACTACAAGATAATCTGTGCTGTTATGGATGAGGTGTTCTATAAGCCGGCCGAGGGAATTGAAATCTACGGTCCCGTATTTGTGAAATGGTGTTACCATTGCTACACCTGTACCTTTGAGTTTATTGTTCATAGTGGTTTTGTATTAAAGACACTCAGATAGTGAATTAATTGTTTAATATATTCTTTAATCTCTGCTCTGTCAGATTTCAAAAGGAAGTCAAAAAATGGCAAATTTGCTTCATCATAATAACCCGCTTTGAACTTTGCTTTGGTGACAGCAGCAATAAACTGCAGTGTCTTGTTCTGTTCAATGTCAAGGCTGATAAGTAAATCATATTGTTCGTCGGTGAAAAGTTTTATTTTGCTTTTACGCGGTATCCAGCAAAAGTTCAGATCTTTTTTGCAAATAAAATGCTTTGTTAATTGTGGAATGCAATAATGAGGTACAATAGGATATTTGGCATAGCCAATAGAAGTGTGCTTTATATCACGCTCTTTTAAATAAGTAAAAAATTCATCTGCTTCTTTGATCATGTGCTCTTCGGAAGCGTTGTAAATAACACCGACATGTTGTGCAGTGTCGAGATTAAAAGTTTTTCTGTCTCTATTACCCGATGCTGAATACGGCTTTATTGCTCTTTCCCAGCATATCGTTTTTATTCTGTTGATAAAACCCACGATAAGAATTTCTTTTTATTTATTTATTGTTCATTTTTCAGAAATCATCTGAATTATTCTTAGCCAATAAAGGTATGAATAATCTCACCAATGTAAAATTTATGATAATCTTTTTTAGTATAGTGTTTGAGCATCTTTTGGTCGATAAAATTTTCTTCCCTGATAAGGTCAGCATAAAGTTTTTTACACTCCATCACCAGGCGCGCCTCGTTAAAATAGGGTGTTCCACTATCCGTAAACGCAGGTTGTAATCCACTCTCTTTTATTTTATCAACCTCCCGGCCGGATGTTGTCCCGCAATAAGTTAGTATGTCACGATAATACTCTGATAAAAAGGAGAGAGAGAAGTGTGAAGCACGCTCCACAAATTCTATTGTATACCGTTGAGTTCTTATGTAGATAATAGCAACGGGCTTGTTCCATAAAAAACCCAACCCGCCCCATGCAGCAGTCATAGTGTTGAGATTGTCGGCAGTGCCTGCCGTTATTAGCATCCAGTCGGTGCCAATAAGCTTAATCATATTGTCTTTCAGGCTGGCCGGGTCTATCTCTTGCAATGGCATAAGTGTATATTTATTTCTCTTATTACGAACAGTTAATGCTGATTTATGTAACTTTGATTATGATACGGCTTCTTATCAATCTTATCAATAGCAACCGTTCAAAGATAAAAAAAAGAGTGATAAAACAACCGATGAAATCAAATATCTTTTTACGATATGGAAATAATTTTTTTAGGAACCGGAACATCACAGGGGATTCCTGTAATAGGTTGTGATTGCAAGGTATGCAAATCTACTGATCAAAAAGACAAAAGAACACGCAGCTCGATATGGATCGATACCGGAAAAAACCATATATTGATAGATACAAGCCCCGATCTGCGCAGTCAGTTGCTCCATGAAAATATCACCTCAGTAGATGCGATACTCTACACCCACGAACATAAAGATCATACCGGTGGACTGGATGATATCCGGCCAATATATTTCAGAAAAAAAACACCGATACCGGTTTTTGGCAATAAACAAACCCTCAATGCTATAAGAGCTGATTATGCTTATATCTTTGAAAAAGAACGTTATCCGGGAGTCCCTGAAATAGTGCTGCATTATATTGAAAACTACCCGTTCTATTTTAATAACGACAAGATCATCCCTATCCATGTTCATCATTATAAAAATCCTGTCTTTGGTTACAGGATCAATAACACCATATATATTACCGATGCTAAAGCCATCCCTTCAGAAGAGATGGAAAAACTTTTTGGCTGTGATATACTGATTATTAATGCTCTTCGTATCCAACCGCACTATTCTCATCTCAACCTGAAGGAAACATTACAGATCATTGAAATTGTTAAGCCGAAAAGAGCGTTTATTACCCATATCAGCCATCAGATGGGACTGTCAGAATCTATTGACCTGCCCGAAAATATTAGCCTCGCCTATGATGGCATGAAGATTAGCGATATTTGAAGGCCTTGTACCGCTCGTATTTCTCTTCTTCACCGATAATATTGCATATCTGCAATATTGCATCCAGTATCTCATGATCATGAGGGTTGATTGCAAAAGCCTTCTCAAAGTATGGGAGCGAAGCTCTGATGAAAACAATCCCTTTCTGATATTGTTTATCCGCTGACGCCTGGTCGTTTTCATCATCTTTTTTCTTCATATATTGATAACCCTGTGAATAGGTTAATGCTCCTAAGTTGAACCAAGCCAGATAT
>JAVVFR010000278.1:0-3079 GCA_032250595.1 Bacteroidales bacterium
AGGAGTGATGGTACTTCAACCCGGCAATACTGATTTAAAAGGGAAAGAGATACCCATAGAGACTTTTTTCCATAAAATTGTTATGTTGCGCGACCGTCTTAGGGTCCTTGAACAAAATATCAACAGTCATGCTAAGCTTACCGATGAAGAAAAAATTGATCTCCAGCAATACATCACTCGTATTTACGGTAGTTTAACCACCTTCAACATTCTATTTGATGACAAGGAACACTATTTTTCCGGGACGGGAAAACGGTAACTATTGTAAATAATGGCTTATAAATATTTTACATAATGATTTTTAAGAACCATAATTATACTTTATGACACATGAGATTAGTTCCAGGAAGTTGGATTTTGAAACGATAGCAAAAATTCTAAACACAAATAAAGACATTGTATTATCAGCGGAATCGTGGCAGCGGATTATTTTATGCAGAGACTATCTGGATGAGAAGATCCGGCATAGCAGTGAGCCGATATACGGTGTTACTACCGGTTTTGGCAGTTTATGTGACACCAGAATCAGCAATGAGCATCTGAGTGTGTTACAGGAAAATCTGGTAAAGTCGCATGCCTGTGGTATGGGGCCGGAGATACCACGTATTATTGTAAAGCTTATGTTATTGCTGAAGGTGCAGGGTTTATCGTATGGGCACAGTGGTGTTCAGCTGTCGACAGTAGAGAGGCTTATAGAGATGTTTAACAGGAATATTTTACCGGTCGTTTATGAGTCGGGGAGTTTGGGAGCATCCGGGGATTTGGCACCATTAGCCCATCTTTCGCTTCCTTTGATAGGAGAGGGGGAGGTATGGTACCAGGGAGAGAAGATGCCTACGAGTAAGCTCTTCCGGTTGCTGGATTGGGAGCCCATTACCCTGGCGTCAAAGGAGGGGTTGGCTTTGCTCAACGGCACACAGTTTATGAGCGCTTATGGTGTTTTTTGTACGTTGCGTGTTTTTAAATTGTCGAAGCTTGCTGATGTGATCGGAGCACTCTCTCTGGATGCTTTTGACGGGCGTATTGAACCTTTTCATGACTTAATTCAGCAGATACGCCCGCACAAGGGACAGATACGCACAGCCGACAGAATAAGAAATATCCTTGCAGGAAGTGCGTTGATAAGCCGGCAAAAAAATCATGTGCAAGACCCGTATTCTTTTCGATGTATCCCGCAGGTGCATGGTGCATCAAAAGACTCCATCAATTATGTGGCGTATGTTTTTGCCAATGAGATAAATGCTGTTACCGACAATCCTACTATTTTTCCGGAAGAGGATAAGATCATCTCTGCCGGTAATTTCCATGGACAACCGCTTGCTTTTGCACTCGACAACCTCAGTATTGCTGTGGCGGAACTAGGAAATATTTCCGAAAGAAGAACGTACCAACTGCTATCCGGTGGCCGTGGTTTACCACATTTTTTGGTGGCTAATCCGGGACTCAATTCCGGTTTCATGATACCACAATATACGGCTGCTTCGTTGGTTAGTAAAAACAAACAATTGGCAACACCTGCCTCTGTTGATTCTATCGAGTCGAGCCAGGGTCAGGAAGACCATGTGAGTATGGGTGCCAATGCGGCTACTAAAGCTTATCAATCGGTGAACAATCTCGAGATGATCCTCGCCATCGAGTTATATAACGCTGCCCAGGCACTCGAATTTAGAAGACCCTTGAAAACATCTCCTTTCCTTGAGGATTTTGTGAAAATGTATCGTAAATACGTCTCCTTCGTTGAAGAGGATAAGGTAATGTACACAGATATGAACAACAGTGTATTGTTTCTTCATGAAGTGAGTCTGGAGATCCCCGAAGAGGGAAAGTTTAAATATACTTTTGAAACGAACCTGAATCCTGATGCTATATAGTTTCTTAATAAAAAAATTTATATGAAAAATACCCTGATTATCATGTTAATAGTCTTCTTTTGGGTGCCATCAATAAAGGCACAAACAAAGGAAGACACATTGTATTCTCCAGAAAAACACTACACAATACAATTAACCCATCTGGCTAAAGGAAAGACAAAAATTCTCACAGAAGGTAATAATATTAAGGTATTAGATAAATCCGGCCGAAAGGTAAAGGGAAGGATAACCTCAATAGAAGAGGATTATTTTGTTATTTGTAATGACACTTTCAGCCTCGACACAGTGGATTATATCCGCAAGCCTCTGTTGGGTACGCGCATAGTGGGTTGTGCTTTGTTTGGTTCCGGTGTTGGTATTACGGGGTTGGGTACAGTTTTTATTATCGAAGGATTGTCGAATGCTACCATGGCAGGAGTGATTTTGGTTGTTATGGGTATTCCCCTTGCCGGTGTCGGGTTGTTGGCTACTGCTGTAGGAGGGGTGTTCTTATTGATCGGCAAGAAATATAATATTGATAAAAAGTATGCTATCTCTATCGTGTCAGAGGAGTGACTCTGTATTGTTTTTAATTTATTTTAAAGAAAGAATAATTATTATTCACCCTACTCTATCAGAATGACACCTGAAGTGAGATAGATGATTCTGGTGATGGTGGTCATGTTACGGTAATCAATTTTTTCCGGTGTATCGCGTGGCGTATGGTAATCGGGGTGTGTTCCGGTGAACCATACCAGAATAGGTATCCCTTTTTTATGGAAGTGTTTGTGGTCTGATGATGTTTTGTAGATCATCTTATTAAGCAGCCCCGGCCTGCGGTCGACCTGAAAGCCTTCATATTGTTTCGCAAAAGACTTGCTCGCTTTCACCAGCGGCTTGGTGACTTTTCCGTTGTTGAGCAAATACACATATTTTTCACGCTTGGTGGTATCTTCTTTGAAATCATCAATGGCCATCCCCGACATGCCTTCCACAAAACTGTATTTTATGCTCTTGCCAATCATATCCATATTGATATTGAGGATGATATTACGGTTTTCGGCCGCTTCGCTGTTGATAAAATACTCTGATCCCAGCAGTCCTTTCTCTTCTGCCGTAAACGCAACAAAAAGTAACGAACGATCGGGTGGGTAACCGTTGGCCACTGATATGGACCACAGGCGTGCCAATTCCAAAAGCGCTGCTGTCCCTGAAGCGTTATCATCAGC
>JAVVFR010000279.1:0-3075 GCA_032250595.1 Bacteroidales bacterium
GCAGCGGTTTGTTCTTTATGAAGAAAGGACAGTCACTGCCCAGCTGTATAGCCATCTCCCTCAGTTTTGCATGGGTGAATGCCGTATCAGTTAGGCTGTTTAGGCCAATAAGGCATGAGGCAGCATCAGAAGAGCCTCCCCCAAGGCCCCCGCCGACAGGAATCTGTTTGTGGAGATGAGCAGATACTCCATGAATAGCACGATAACGACTAAACAAATAGTATGCCCTGACAACAAGATTGTTTTCCGGATCGTTATCTGTTGGTATCCCGCTGGAGGAGAAAGAGAAGTCACCGGGACCGGAAATGATAATCTCCAATATATCATGAAAAGGTACCGGGTAAAAAAGTGTATCGATATTATGAAAGCCATCATGCCTTTTTTTAGTGATGCGTAAGAAAAGATTAATTTTTGCCCCGGGGAAGAGTATCATAATAGCACTTGTTTATGCAAAGATAATGTCAATTATTATTTCCTGCTATCATTTTCATTTCTATTCCTTATATTTGCTATATCATTTTTTTATGGCAAAAAACAATTGTGCTTCATGAAGCGAATAGTATCCGGTGTTTTATTATTGATGATAGTTGGTTTTATCGCTGTGGGTAATGGATTTGTGTTTTATAAAAGCATAGCATCACAGGGCCATTTTTTTACTACGGATCATTTGGGTGCTGTATATCTCCTAAATAATGATGAAATAAGGAAATACAGCAGTGATGGTGAGTTGTTATATACTTTCAGCAGCAAGACCTATGGTACGATTTTCTCAGCAGACCCCACCGACCCGTTGAAGGTACTCTTATATTACAGAGATTTGCAGAAGATCATACGGCTCGATCATCAGTTGGCGATACAGGGTAATGCCATTGACCTCTACCGGTTTGATGTAAGTGACCCAACACTGGTTTGTGGATCGTATGATAACGGTTTCTGGATATGGGATCAAGGACGCTGTGAGATGATACGTATAAATCAGCATTTGCAGGAGGATCAGCGTAGCAGAAAGCTTACCGAGATCAACCCGGTGTTCTCTTTTATGCAGGAACGTAATTTTAACCTTGTGGCCACCGACACAGCCTCAGGGATATATATCTTCGATCGCTATGGAGCGCTCTCTAAAATAATACCTGTTAAACAGGTAAGTAAATTTCAACATAGCCATGATGCGATTCTGTATCAAAAAGGCGCCCAGCTGATTGCGATGAATATGACAAAGCTTTCCGAAGACACTATTTTTTTACCGGAATCAAATTGTGAAGAGGCAAGAGTGGTGTTGAAAAAGTTGTATGTCAAACAACCCGACAGAGTTAATATCTATAAAAAACTAAATAATTAATTGAAGTATGCATATAGCAGTAGCAGGCAATATCGGCTCAGGAAAAACAACCTTGACAAAGCTTTTAGCAAAACATTTTAACTGGAAACCTCATTACGAAGACGTGGACAACAATCCATACCTTCAGGACTTTTATGAAGATATGCGACGTTGGTCGTTCAATCTTCAGATATATTTTCTGACACAACGGTTTAAACAGATTGTTGAGATAAGAAAAAGCGGTAAAAAGATCATACAGGACCGTACTATCTATGAAGATGCTTACATCTTTGCCCCAAACCTTCATGAGATGGGATTGATGCGTACGCAGGAGTATGAGAGTTATCTGGCGCTTTTTGAGTTGATAAGTAATTTCCTTCAACCCCCCGACTTGCTTATTTATTTGAGAGCCAGTGTGCCTACTTTGGTCAACCAGATACAGACCCGGGGGCGTGAATATGAGAACTCTATCAGGCTCGACTACTTAAAGAGCCTCAACGAGAAGTATGAGAAATGGATCGATGGATATACCCATGCTAAACTCATTATTTTTGAGATAGACCATCTTGATATACCCGGGAATCCGGAGCATCTCGGAGTTGTTATCGACAAGATAAATGCAGAAATACACGGACTCTTTTAGTATATGGTACAAAAAATGACAGCAGGCATCATCCCGGCACGCTATGCTTCTGTGCGGTTTCCCGGAAAACCCCTGGTGGTGATCCGGGGTAAAAGTATGGTGATGCGGGTCTATGACCGGGCATGTGAAGCAAATAGCCTCAACGAAGTGGTGGTTGCTACCGATGACAGCCGTATTTATGACCATGTGATGGAACATGGTGGGAAAGCCATACTTACCCGTAGCGATCATCATACCGGCACTGAACGGTGTGCAGAAGTGGCAAGTGCAAAAGGGTATGAAAAGTTTTCGCATTTTATCAATATTCAAGGCGATGAGCCCTTTATTGATCCCGGACAGATCGACTTGCTGGCATCCTGTTTCGAAGAAGAGGGAGTGTCGATAGCAACACTGGTGAAGCCTTTTGACTCTGCAGAAAGCCTCTTCAATGAAAACAGCGTGAAAGTAACCGTGCAGAACAGTGGCAACGCACTATATTTTAGCAGGTCGGTGATCCCATTTTGTAGAAGTGTGCCTGTAGAGCAGTGGCTGTCGAAAGGGTTATTCAAACAACATGTTGGTATCTACGGCTATACCCGTCGCACACTGCTTGAGATTGCTGCTCTTTCAACAGGTATGCTTGAGAAAGCCGAATCTCTTGAACAACTGCGATGGTTGGAAGCAGGGATTCCAATCAGAGTGAAATATACCGATCACGAAAGTTTTGCGGTAGATACACCCGATGATCTTGAAAATTTGTTACGTTGGCTCGATGATATTCATTGATGCTTAATAAAAACTGATTTTATCATAACAAATAATTTGTATATTAGCGTCTCTTTTAAGAAAATAATTAAATTATTGGCAGTATGAAGGGCGAACACCACACTTTATCTGCATCACGAGATAATCACTTAAAAGTTTATTCTTATGAAGATTGCACAACATCTTAATGAATTGCTCTTGCAACGCGAGTCGGTAATTGTACCGGGGTTGGGAGAGTTTAAGTCGGCAACAAATCCTCCGGCAAGATCGGCTGATGGTAAAACCATCATGCCTCCAAAGCGTGAAGTTACTTTTAATCCATCGGCGAAGGTCAACGACTATGTTTTAGCAAAGTATGTCTCTGAGAAGG
>JAVVFR010000280.1:0-3023 GCA_032250595.1 Bacteroidales bacterium
TTTGCTGATGCCCTCCAAAAGGGTTCTGCCACGGCGGAAAACCAATAAATATCCGTCCTTCAGGCCGCAACAGCGATTTGCATTGCTCGAAAAACCGAACTTTGTCGGGTAAATGTTCTATGACATCACGGGTATATATCAAATCGTATTGCTGATCATCTGCTATTGCATAAAAATCTTTATGAAGAAACTGCACCTTGTCATAATTGGGATGCCGCCTAAAAAAACGAATGGCTTTTTCAATTTTTTTCTCGTTGATATCAATGCCGATAACCCGACATCCTATATCGACAAAGGGTTTCATATTTCCCCCTTCACCGCAACCCACTTCGAGAATAGAGGTGGAAGGAGTGATCTTTATCACCCGCTCAAGAAATGGGATTACATGCTTTTGAGTAGTATAAGCCTGCTCTTTGAAATACTGAGCCTTGTTTTTGTGTCGGTCCTGCATAAATAGATCACTCTGTTTAACAATGTAAGAAATAAGACAACGAAATTACGAAATAGTTTTTTGTGGACATAAAATTGTATCTTTGTATTATGCATATAGCATACTTTTTGAAGTCCATCAAAAACAAAACAAGGCAACATGAGGTTTCTGATTATTTTACTTTTTTCATCATTGCTCTTTATCTCATCAACGGTACCCGACAGTCTGTCGACCTCCGATACCTCGGTGAGAGTGGCACAATTAAAATATAACGGTGGTGGCGACTGGTATGCAAACCCCACATCGTTAAGGAACTTAATACGTTTCTGCAATACCAATATCAACAGCTCCATAGCTGCCGACTACGATTATGTGATGCCGGGAAGTGAAGATATTTTCAACTACCCTTTTATTCATCTAACCGGCCATGGCAATATTTTCTTTTCACAGGAAGAAGCAAAAAATCTGCGATCGTATTTGATTGGTGGCGGGTTTTTGCATATCGACGACAACTATGGCATTGACCCTTATGTGAGACCACAGATGAAAAAAGTATTCCCTGAACTCGAATTTATTGAATTGCCTTTTACACATCCCATCTATCTTCAACAATACCAATTCACTAAGGGCCTGCCAAAAATACATGAGCACGACGGGCAAAGGGCGCAAGGATTTGGATTGATTTACGAAGGGAGATTGCTCTGTTTTTACTCCTATGAATGCGACCTTAGCGATGGATGGGAGGACCAGGATGTACATAACGATTCGGATGAAACCAGACTAAAAGCCCTGAAAATGGGTGCCAACATTATGCAATATGTATTTAACAATTGATATGGTGCAAATAATTAGAAAATCCTTGAATCCGGTAATATTGCTCTTCACCTTGTTTTTACTGACAGTAAATTGCAGAGAAGAGGATCAGAAAATTCGAATTGAAGGGGATATTTTCGACCCATACCAACAGATCTTTGTTGCCGGTGCTGAAATTCATCTGTATGCAAGACTATTTCAAGGAGGCACTTTCAATCCATCGCAAACAATTATTGCCACAACAAACACCGATAAAAATGGTGCATTTTCATTTGCTATTGAAAAGATAAAAGCGGACCAATTTAAAGTTTCTATTCAAAAAGCAAACTACCTTCCATTTGAGAAAGACATCGATGATAGTGATATCAAAGCAGGCAATATCTTTAAACCCTCCTATTCCATTGATCCTGAAGGATGGTTTCATTTACAGGTAACCAATCAATATCCAAAAGATGCCAATGATCATATCTTTTATAAATTCGGCAATGGAGCACTGTCATGCTTTCAATGCTGCAGTGAATCGTTTGTCCATGGTTATGGCATGTCGTATGATGCTGAAAGTTGGTGCAGAACCAAAGCAGGGGTAAAACTTAAACTTCTTTGGAATGTAAACAAAACCAACGTAAGTTACGGTGACACTGCTTCTTTTACAATCCCTCTTTTCGATACTGCTTCCTATCAGATTATATATTAAAGCTATTTATCAATTGCTTACATTTATTTATTTGATTTATTAATATTTATATTCAATATTTTCTCTATTTTCCGGGGAACTTTTTTACTGTTTTCAGAATTAAAAAACAGTGGTTTTTGCGAATTACTCTTATATGGTATTGATAAAATCATAAGCCTGAAAAAATTGAGCTACAAATAAGTATAAGACAGATTATGAAACAGCCTTTTTTAATCACAATAATTATAGCAATAATAGTGGGTTTATCGCTACCCGCACAAACGTGTAATTTTTCGTTGGTTCTACATGACGATTATGGTGATGGGTGGAATGGAGGAGTTATATCATTAAGCATCAATGGCAATATTGTTATCCAGGACACAACATTAGCGAATGGGGCCGGGCCATTAACTATTGTATTTCAAGCCAACACAGGTGACACTATGACTATTCAATACACTGCAGGTTCATGGGGGTATGAAAACTACTACTATGTATATGATGCTGTTTCTTCCATAATATATGCTGATGGCACTGGTGGGACAATACCCACAGGACTTTCCCAGGGGATTGTATTGTCATGTCCTGTATATCATGATGCAGGCATCATTGGTGTTGACATGATGGAGTGTGCAGGGTTTAGCCCATTGGCGGCAATTATAAAGAATTTTGGCCTTAATAACCTCACCAGCGCCCAGGTTACACTGGCCGTGAATGGCGGAATTCACCAAACGGTAAACTGGACTGGTAATGTATCAACAGGAAACAGTGCTTATGTGAATTTTTCAGGATATAATTTCGCATCTTCTTCTATCTACGTAATTGAGATTTGGACCATGTTGCCCAATGGAAATCCCGACCAGGTATCATCTAACGACACATTCACTCAAATCCTTACTATCCCTGTCAGTGTTAGCAATTTCCCTTACGGTATCAATCATGATTCTCTGCCGAACGGCTTTTCAAGCACCCTGGATAATGGATGGACGGTATGGACCAACAACAATAATTACCCAAAATGGATGACAGAAACCGCTGATGGAACAAATAAAAATACCTCCGGTACCGGTCCTGTATGGGATCACACACAACAAGGAAATCCCGGAG
>JAVVFR010000281.1:0-3009 GCA_032250595.1 Bacteroidales bacterium
GAAGGGTTTAATTAACAAGGAAAGTTGTGGGGCTTTTTAGACTGGGCTCAATAATTAAATATAAAAAAGGCCATCTCTCAAAACAGATGGCCTTTATAATAAAAAATCTTGTAAGGCTTAGTACCAAATCATTTTTTCTGCAGTGGCAGTATGATTAAGATAAGTAACCGTAACTCTGATGGTAGCATTTGCTTTGCTGCCCCATGGGAATCCAATTACTATAGCACTGGTAAGCTGTCCGTTGACATACTGATAAAGCTGTTGCAGCGAAGCGGGATCGGGGCTCCAATAGAAGCGACCTCCGGTAGTGTCTGCTATTGCCTGTAAAGTAACAGAGTCAGGCAGATAGGTAGCAGTGCCTCCAAAACCAATTGTATACACTGGAATTTGAAGTTGTAATGCTCTTGCAATAACTGTATCAGGATCCAGTGGTGGTTGGTTGTTCACGCCATCAGTAAAACCAATGACAGCCGGCAAGGTGGTAGGCAGGTTGGCAACAACAGAATCGGCATCCATTAATCCTTTTAAGCATGCATTGTAGAAAGCTGTGGAGCCTTTGAATACATAAGTGCTGTCATCATCAACTGCATTAACCAGCAGTGTTGAATCGGCAGTAAAACCCTGAACCACGACTACATTATTATCAAACTTGATAATTTCACACAGATCAGTAAGTGCTTTCATGTTAATAAAAGTCTTTACAGCGTTCTCCATAGCAGGAACAAACGTTGAATCAAAATACATACTGCCGGAGTAGTCCATTGTAAGAGCTGCTGCAATAGGGGTGGGCAAGCCACTTGAACTATACAGACTGAAGCCTGAAATATTGTTTACTTGATTGTCTTTGATAGTTTCAATTTTCAGGTTGCCTGCATCCAGCCCTTTTATGGCATTTCCTTTTAGGTCTGTGACTGAGACAAACATGGTTATTTTTCCATTTTCATACACTACTCGTGGAATAGTTACATCAATTCCATCAATTTTCTGCAGAGAAGGTAAGTTGTCATTGTCTTCCCGACACCCTGTGTAAAGTAGTGGAATTGCGAAAATAATTGCCAATACGAGTACAGATAATTTTTTCATGTTAGGTTTTTTTGTTTAGGTTAACTTGCTTTGTAAATAATTGGGTTAAAATACACAATTTTAGCAATATATACAACAATTTTTTAAAAAAAATGAGATAATTATCTGAAAATATTAAGGGGATATTCATAAAGCGCTGATAAACAAAAATATAGATCAGTTGCTGTTGAGAAAGAAAAATGCAATTTTTTTGCTGTGTTATGAAAAAAAGATAGTACTTATAGGTAAGATGCTGTTTTACTTATTTTTGTTGTTCCATATATTGTTGCAAGAGTTTTGCTACATATTTGCCAAAAACATCGAACTCAATATTTACAATCGTTCCGGGCTTGAAATCCCGGAAGTTTGTAATTTCGTAAGTGTAGGGGATAATTGCCACGCTGAATATATTGGGTTCAGCATCCACAACTGTTAAGCTCACGCCATTTACAGAAATTGAACCTTTGTTAACAGTGATATTTCCGAGTGAAGGATCATATTTAAAAAAATACTTCCAGCTGCCATCCAATTCTTCCACTTTTATACATTCCGCTGTTTGATCCACATGCCCCTGTACTATATGGCCGTCAAATCTTTCACCCATTATCATTGAGCGTTCAATATTCACAGCAGTGCCTATTTCCCATTGTTTAAGATTGGTTTTATCAAGGGTTTCCTGTATAGCAGTGACTACATACTGCTTCTTCTCTTTGTCAACTTTTACTATGGTGAGGCATGCCCCATCATGGCTCATGCTTTGATCTATTTTTAGCTCAGGAGCAATCTCGGTTGAAAGCGTAAAGTGGATATTCCCTTTTTCTTTGTCAATGGCAACAACAGTTGCAGTTCGTTCTACAATACCGGTAAACATAATAGTTTTGTTTTTGTTTTGGCTTGCAATATACGAAATTATTAAGATATAACCGGAGTGATTATGCTATGACAGTAAATAAAATTGCAGGTTTTTCTGAAAGAAAAAGTTATCTCAGTAGGTGTACAATGCCATGAATATTTCTGATGCGCATTCCGTTGAGTGCTTTTTCAAAAACTTTACAGTTATAATAATATACACCCGGGCTACAGGGTTGGCCGTTGTTGATGTTTTTTCCATCCCAATTGATATCAGGATCGTTGGTAAAATATACTTTTTGGCCCCACCGGTTAAATATTTCCAGTTCAATATGATCAATAAAACTATAGGGGAAAGGATGGAGTATATCGTTATAATTGTCATCATTTGGGGTAAAGACATTAGGAATACTATAACCCGGACATGTATTGATATCAATACACACTGTACGGCTGAATGCTCCTTTGTTGCCTGCACTGTCGATACCTCTGACTGTATAACATCCCACAATAAACGGAGGGTCTTGTTCATGTACCCATACGGTATCAGATGGAGCATACAGCGTTACCAACCGTACAAAATCCGACTGATGATCAGGGGTATACCAAACTTCATATACGGCAACATCTTTAGAACAAGGATCTTTTTGGGGAAACCACACAAGGGTGTTCCTGATACAATCTGTTGTGACCTTCAACCGCGGTGCGCATGGCCCTTTAGTGTCGACAGGGGAGGCACATACCTCTTGCGACCAGTTGATAATTGGATCCACCAGACCGACAGTCCCATAGGTGCCTGTTGATTTTACTTTATAACAATATTCCTGGCCATTGATCAATCCGGTATCTATATAATGATTATAGAAAGTAAAACCTATTGAGTCGAACAGTAAATGACCGGGGGTTGTACGATAAATAGTATACATATTGTTAAACCATGGTGTTTCGGGACTGAAGGAGAGAATCATTTCATTGTCTCCGGGTGTTAATTTCAGGAAAATAGAAGAGGCTTTGTAAGTTGATCCAATAAGAAAACGATTGCCCGGTTGTATATTATAGAGGTCGATACGGTAGAAAAATTCATTATCAACGCTGTTT
>JAVVFR010000003.1:0-17705 GCA_032250595.1 Bacteroidales bacterium
CATAGGTCTCTGTACGGTAAGGATTGATCTTGTATGCTTTTATCAGATAAGGATACAATGCTGTATCGTTTTCTCCGTTCCAGTATTTGATATAGTTAAATTCAAAAGAGCCTGGTATCAACGTTTCCATTTCATCAACAATATTGTTTAGCTTACGTTTTCCGTCGGTGCTGATATCGCCCGACTCTTTGTTGTAAACAGCAAAGCGTTGCGCTGTGTAATAGTTATACCATGCAGTGGCATTGGTTGATGCCGATGTAACTTCACTGTTCCAGGCTTCCGCTTGTTGCTTATACCAATCCGATGAGTGCTGTGTGTTTGATAAAGGCTCAATCTGTCGGGGCGCATTAGATCTCTCTGTTTCAATATAATTGGTAATCTGTGCCGTGGTTTTTATTGGAGAAAACAGTACCAACGAGAAAAAAATGAGAAGGGTTGTGTTGTTTTTATAACAATAGGCATTACGTATCCGTATTATCATAGGTATGATAATTTTTAATAAACGAGTATGCTTGTAAAATATCATTGGCACGGCTATGGTTCTGTTATGTTTTTTAATAATTCTCACTTGATTATGTTGTTATAGATGGCTGTACAGATAAATGATAAAAAAGTTCAGTAAAAATAGTATCAATCTTTTTCGTTTGACAAGATATGCCCATTCATGATAAAAAAAAAGTATAATTTTACCATTCTTTCATTAAATAGTATTGCATCATGAAAATTTCCGGACATTTTAGGCCGTTTATCACTGCTCTTTTTCTTTTTGTTGTCGTGGCTGTTTCCGCATCAACAAAAATTACTTTGTATATGCCTGCTTATTCCGGCATGGGATTTACTGTTAAAGGCTATGAGGGTCTCAACGAAGTTAATTTGCATAACGGCATGATTAACAACAATGGTTACAGTGTGTTTATGCTTGATTACGAGGGTTTTTCATTGATTGTTATGCAGAATAATCATAACTATCCATTGATTCTTCATGAAAAGGAAGTCACTTTGTCGTTGAAGGTCACCGAAACAGTACCGGGATTTGATGACAGCAAGGAAAACAGGTTTTTGTATCAAACGCTCTCCAACTATGAGAAGCTTAACAGAGCTATTCAAAGTCTGGAGGCAGTGAAGCAACAGTTTAAAAATGACAGTGCGATGCTCGAAGATATCGCCCGGGAGAGCGTGCGTTTAGAGAATGAAAAAAGAAGCATACAAGAGCGTATCGATGACAGCATTGCATTGTTTTCGGCTGTGCTTTTGAAGGGGAGGTTTATCATTGAGAAATATCAGATGATAACCAGCGAAGAGCAGTTTCGAAAAGCTAACAATGAATTTGGAGCGTATGTCGATCTTTATTATGACAAGTTATTCTACAGCGATATGATTCAGCGAATTATTATGCAGTATCTTGCAAATAGTGAACCTGTACAAGGAGACCAGGTTGAGTTATATGTTACTGATGTTGCACAAAACGTTCAGGTGCTTCTGTCGATTTTTAAAGAACGCATCGCTGCATCAGAAATAGTAAACTATTTTATTTACTTCTATTTGCATCGCAGTATGATACATTATGCATGGGCGGTTGTTAGAGCCTTTCCACAGCGAAGTAGATGTGCTGTTGAAATGCCGGAATCGGATGAAGCCAATACTTTCGTTACAACCCGTGCGTATAACAACAAACAGATCTCTACGGGGGCTTTGTCGGAACAGGATGAATTTTTTTACGTAGCTGTGGTCGACCCGAATTGTCCGGCTACCATTATCGAAACATTGATGTTAAGTAAAAACACCAAACATCAAATTGTTGTCGCTTCTCCGGGAGGACAAAATCTCTTTTGGATGGACAACCTCTCTCCTATGGAACTGTTGTTTTTAAAACCCGGCTTTATGCCTGTTGAGTTGAAGGATGCCGGTCGTCACACTCTTCCACTGATATATCTCGTTCATAGCAGTGGCAAAATAGCAGGCACATTCTTTTCTCATACAGAAATATAATAAATACTTTTCAAAAGCATCGATTTAAAACAATAGCATATGAAGAAAAAAATGAACACCATCCTGTTTTTCAATCTATTGATGCTGTTTTCTATGGTGGCACATGGACAAATAACGGTAAAGTTAACCGGTGACTGGACAGAAAAAACGGTCCCTATACTTATTGGATGGAATGGATTAGACACCATTAATCTCCCATACAAAGAGATTGATGGAGGCCGTACTTTTTCTGTTACCGATGATTATAAAAACAGGCTTTTATCCGTTTTGCTGATTATCCCATCGGGGTATCCGGTATATTCCGCAACTGTTATTTATACCGGAGAGGAGGGTATTGTGACAGTGGACTTTTCGAATTATCACAAAACCATACGGGCAGTCGATTGCAGTGTCAACAGAGATTATTATCATGCGGTTCACGTGATAGATTCCCTCACAAATCGTATTCAGGCATTACGTGTCCTTATTTCGCGTTATCCCTTTACAGAGAGTGCTTTTATTATAAAGATGAAAGAGAAGTTAGCAAAGTGGCAAAACAATTTGAACAGTTTTTATGAAGAGGATATTAGCGGATATCATTCTGCAGTAAGAGATTATCTGTTGGCACAGCGTATATATATGCCATCACTGGAGGACCTTGACAGCAAAACGCAATACGAAGATATCCTGAATAACTTCTATTTGTACAGAAATCCTGGAGATGAGGCCATACAACAGAGTGAGTTATTTTTCTCTCTATTGCAGGAATTGACTGCGTTACTAAACGATTATGCTGTTCTGCACAACAACCCTGACAGTTTATTCATCGATGCTATTGATAACTTTTTGTATCAAATTGTAGATAATGAATCACTCTTTAAAGAGGTTATACAATATTTCTGGGACTATTTCAACAAGCAAGCGCAAGAGGTGGTTATACAATACCTTGATGAAAGTTATCTGGACGATCAGTGTGATGGTGATATTGATGATGATTTACAAAAAAGGCTTGACGCTTACGAACGGTTATCTCCCGGGAAATTGGCTCCTGCCATAGATCTGCAAACGTCTGAGAGGATATTTACCTTATACGATCTTGAAGCTAAATATACAGTAATTGTCTTTTGGAGTACATCCTGTCCGCATTGTATGATTGCCATGCCGGAGCTATACAGTGCCCTGGCAAAAAATACTGATTCGATTACTGTTGTGACAATTGGGCTGGATACAGAACAACAGGCATGGGATGATGCAGTGCAAAGGTGGGAGGGTTGGATTCATTTACGTGCGAAGGAGACATGGAATAATACCTGGGTAAAAGAGTATGGTATTGTTGCAACACCCAGTTTCTTTCTGTTAGACAGAGAGCAAAGGATTATTGGGAAAGCTCCCGGAGTAACATCGTTATTGATGATGATAGAATCCGAATAACTTTAAACGGCATTAATACTTTACATTGTTTTTGGCAGCTTCGGCACCATCATAGGCCCATTTCACGTATAGTGAGCCCCAGGTAAACCCGGCACCAAATGTTGCCAGGATGATTTTGTCGCCTTTTTTCAGTTGGTGTTCGTAGTCATAAAGGCACAAAGGCAGTGTGGCAGCAGTAGTATTTCCGAATTTATGAATGTTGATCATCACCTGTTCTTTCTTTATCCCCATCCTTTTGGCAGTAGCTTCTATAATGCGCATATTTGCCTGATGAGGCACAAGCCATGCCAGGTCATCAGAAGAGATATTATGTTTTTTCATCATCAGTAAAGCATAGTCGGCCATATTCGACACTGCCGCTTTAAAAACCGGCTGTCCTTCCTGATAGATGAAATGTTCGCGGGCATCAATAGTTTGGTGTGTCGGTGGTTTCACTGAGCCACCGGCTTTCTGATGGAGGTGTACTCTGCCGGCTCCGTCAACACGCATCATAGCATCCATAATCCCATTATCTCCGGTGGTTGGCTCCAACAGCACCGCTCCTGCTCCATCACCAAAGATCGGACATGTTGCCCTGTCTTGATAATCCACAATTGACGACATCTTCTCGGCACCAACAACAATAGCTTTCTTTGCCATACCACCCTCCATTAATTTGGTGGCGGTAGCCAGCGCATATAAAAACCCGGAGCATCCGGCGTTGATGTCGAAACTGAAAGCATTTTTTATCCCTACCTTGTCAGAAATAATATTGGCTGTTGCCGGAAACTGATGGTCAGGTGTTACGGTAGCGCAGAGAAGAAAATCTATCTCGTCGGGAGAGGTGTTTGTTTTTCTGAGCAATTCATTGACGGCTTTTGCGCCTAACTCTGAAGATCCGTACTCTCCTTTCAAAATTCTGCGTTCTTTGATGCCGATCCTTGTCATTATCCACTCATCAGAGGTATCTACCATCTTACTGAGCTCTTCATTGGTAAGCACATAGTCGGGCAGACTCACACCAACACCTGTTATAGCCACTCTAATATTATTCATAACAATATCTCCTATAATGTTTACTATTAATCTAACTTATCAACGTATCTGTGAAATACTTTCCGCAGATGATCGTTGAAACCGGCATTATATATCTTTTTTGCTTCATAAAACATATTCTTGAAAGCTTTTGCAGAAGATATCCCATGCCCAATTATTGCGATTGAGTTAATTCCCAGTATCGGGGTCCCTCCGTAATTTTCATAGTTAAAGCGTTCCAGAAATACCGGATCAACACCTTGCTCCACCATAATTTCATAAAATGCTTCAATCTCTTTTAACACAATATTTCCTGAAAACCCATCAGCAACGATAACGTCGGCATAGTCTTTAAAGAACTTACCCGGCTCTACATTCCCTATAAAATTCAGTTCATGTGTATCTTTAAGTATCTGAAAGGTGGCTTGTGTCAGCAGGTTTCCCTTTGATTCCTCTTCTCCGATATTCAAAAGCCCCACTTTAGGGGCATTGATATTCATCACTTTTTCGGCATATATCGATCCTATGATAGCAAACTGATGTAACACATCAGGTTTGCAATCCGGGTTACTTCCCACATCAAGGATGATATTATACCCTCCGTTGCTTTTTGGTATAACAGCGGGAATGCATGGCCGGATAATTCCCGGAATAGCATTCGCACTATATATTGAAGCAACCAGCATTGCCCCGGTGTTGCCGGCGCTGATAAAAGCATCTGCCGCTTTGTTTTTTAACAGTTGAAAACCGATGTTTATGGAAGAGTCTCTCTTTTTGCTAAGTGCTGAAGTAGGTTGCTCGTTCATTCCGATGACCTCATCGGCATGCACGATAGTGAAAAGGCCGGTATCTATGTCTTTTCTTTTAAGATGATCAAAAATTACCTCTTTATTACCAACAAGAATAATCTCGTCATCTTTCGATAACAAATCTCTTGCTTCGACAGCCCCATTTATTGGCTCTGCCGGAGCAAAATCACCGCCCATGATATCAAGAGCAATTTTCATATACGACGGATTAATAAGCTGTTATGCTACCCCTTCCACTTCTATAGCCGGTTTTCCTTTATAATAACCACATTCGGTACATACCCTGTGATATAATACCGGTGCACCACAGTTAGTACAAGATACTACCGTGGGAGCTACCGCTTTGTAGTGAGTTCTTCGCTTATCTCTTCGCGTTTTTGATATTTTTCTTTTTGGATGTGCCATTGTATTTAATTTTTATCCCTTCGAAATCAATATATTGCTTTATTATGCCTAATTGTCAAATTTTATTTTCTTAAGTTCATTCCACCGATTATCATTGTTTTCCGGTGTTAACCGATTAAGTATACTGATTGTTTCAACATTACATTTTGACCCGTCGGCACTGTCATTATGAGTTTTTCTTATTGGTATCTGCAGTGCAAGAAAGTCAAAGAAATGTTGTTTTAAATCTATCTCATAGGCGTTGGATGCCAAAAATACTATTTCATCGTCTTCCCCGTCATATTCATCTGAGATTTTTGCAATGAGCCTGAACTCTTGATGTATTGGAAGCAAAAACGGTTCATTACATCGATCACACAACACTTCTGCAACTCCTTCTGCAACGATTAAAAACACCATCATACGTTCATGCTTTTCAAGATGAACAGTAATAACAATATTTGCATCAGAGACATCAGTATAATTAAAATCCTCAAAGAACACTTTTCCAATCACAAAGCTATAGTTATAGCTTTTTTCTGCTAAACCGCTGTATTGAATGGTATATTCTTTTTTTTCGGTCACGCTGTCAGGTTCAAAATTAACAGCCTGCAAAATTATAAATTTATCTGGTTAAAACAAAAGAAATAATTTATGCTATTTAAAAGCTTTTTCCGGCATGCCGTCACCATCAATGGCAAGGCGGCTGAACCAAGCAGGAACAGTTTTTCCGGTAAGTTTATCGACAAACAGTTTTGCCAGGTATTGTGCCAGCATGAATCCTTGTCCTCGAAGTCCGACAAACAGTCCGTTATCAGGGTCAATGATCATTCTTGGTTCCACATAGTATCCCGACCAAACAGCTTGAAACCCTACGGAGGAGAGGTTAGGAAGCCAGTCGACAAAGACTTCCGAGACGATCTCGAGGAAACCGGTACTGTTGATTTTTAAGTTTTTATCTGTCTCCAAAGGCTCTATTGCAGGAGAAGCGCAGCCAATAATCTGGCCGGTCTCTGCCAATTGTTGCCCATATACTGCGGAGAACCCTTTGTAGTTTTGCCTGTCGATGACCATTGGTAAAGGATTGCTATCTACGCCCATCCATGGCAGCCTTCGTGTGATAAATGCCTGGTGTTTTACCGGGAAGAGCCCGGTATTTAATCCCAGCGGCTTGGCGAATTTTTCGGCATCAGGCCCCAGAGCATTGATAAATACCGGTGTGGTATATTCCAGGTATCTCTTTTGATGATCCTGTATCAGTACAATATATTGATCCCCTTGCTTGGTCACATCAATAAGCTGACAATCTTCAAGCATCTCACCGCCATGCTCTATTCCTATCTGCCTGATAAGGTCAATAACGCGGCCGGGTGTTGCTTGCCAGCAGTTCTTTGTAACTAGAGCAGCGATATACTTTTTAAGCTTCGGGTTAAAATACGGGGATATTTCTGCCTGAAACTTATCAGGCGTGATCATAGTAGCGTCAGACCATGCCATACTCTGTTCCAATGCGTCATACATAGCTGTGTCGTGGGCAAAGGTCACGTAGTTGATGGTTCTGAAGTCAATGTTTTTGATCTTCTGAAGCTCCTTAAAGATAGAGAGGTTTTCTGTGGCAATCTCCGATAATTCCGGCAAGCTGAAGTTGGGCCTTCCTCCTGCAATATTTCTCCATGAAGCACCCCGGCCGTAGTTTATCAATACCGGCTTTAGCCCTTGCTGCGACATATAACGAAACAATGCACTGCCACCAATACCTCCACCTGCGATAAAGGCATCTGCTTTGATCTTCTGTGGGACTGCCCCATCTGTATCCAAAATATATTTCTCATGCTGTTTTTTGGGGTATAACTCCCCTAAAGATAACTGATTGGAAAGAGGGCCACGGGGTGTTGCATCTCCAACCACTGCAATGCCATATGGCCTGATCGCTATTTTTAGCCGCTTTATACATCTTTTTCCTCTGCATGCCCCCATGCCCAGACGGGTAGTATGTTTTATCTCATCAACAGAGATGAACTTCCTGTCGCCTATCACAGATAGAATATCATCCATCTTCACATCATCACAATGACAGATAAACTGTTGAGATTCTACTTCCTGAGTATCTTTGGGAACAACGGCTTCGGGATAGGCTTCTTTCACAATAAAACCACGCACAGCGGTAAGGTCTTTGCCATGCAGATCGAGAGCTTTTATTCGTGCCACATTGGTTTTGTTGGGTTTTAACAGCACCTTCTCCACGATACCACTGCCAAGTTTATTCCCGTTGTTATCAACTAAAAACACTTCCGCTTTTTCATCAACATGATATTCGATGGGCAAGAAAAGCCAATCTTTTTTTAAAGCATACCCAAAGATTGCGAGACCGGGGCATTGATAAACACAATCCATACAGCCGATACACTTATTGAAATCGATCACAGGTACCGTACTGGTTGATGTTTTTGTAATGGCACCATGAGGGCATGCAAATTCACACGGGTTACAGGCAAATCCATATAAACAATCGATAAGTACAAAAGGCTTTTGCATCATCCTTTCATCAGTAGGCATAAAGGGCTCATCGATCACTTTTACAGGATGTTGCTGTGAATCGATATACTCTTTTGAAAGCGAGAGGTAATCATTATAATTAAAAGGTTTTTCAAGCTCTTGTATAATTTCATATGCCACCTGTTTCCCTCTAAGCACTGCTGATGTTCCTTCTCCGATCCTGATGGCATCGCCGGCTCCAAAGCAATTTCGGCCAAACACATCATTGCCTTTAATAAGCAGCTGGTCATCAGGCACCAGTCCGGTACAGATATTTATGGCATCTATTCCATCGATAATTTTTTCTGTTCCGGGGATAGCCTTAAAGTCTTTACTCCTGGCCACAATAGCGCCGGTTATCCCTGAGTAGTCGCTGTTGGGGATTGCTTTAATCAGCATATGCGAAAGCATCACAGGGATACCCAGTCTTCTGATACGGTTTGCCTGAACAGGGAAGCCCCCTTCGAAAGGCTGGGCTTCAATAATTGCTTTTACATTTGCTCCGGCTTGCATCAGTTGGTAAGAGGTGAGATACCCTATATTTCCCGCACCGATGGTAAGGATATTTTGCCCGAGAAGCGTAAATTCGTTGTTCATCATCTTCTGAACTACTGCGGCGGTATAAACACCCGGAACATCGTCATTTTCAAATGGGGGCATAAAGGGTACTGCACCGGTAGCTATAATAAGGAAGTTTGCTTCAACATAAAACACCTCATCAGTTTCAATATTCTTTGCGGCCACTCTTTTTCCTTGGAGAATATCCCATACGGTGGCATTGAGGAAGATACAACTATGGTCTTCGCCGGCAAGGGTAGCAGCGATATCAAACCCTCGCATACCACCAAATTTCTGCTCTTTCTCAAAAAAGAAAAATTGATGGGTTTGCATGATAAACTGTCCACCAATCTTATCGTTATTATCAATAACAATAGATTTAATGTTATGTTGCTTCAACAGTTCACGGGCAGCCAGCCCTGCCGGCCCGGCGCCAATAATAACCACCTCGGTTTTGAATACCTTTACTGCTGTGTCGGTTGGTATAACCCTGACAGTGGGTGTGTAATCAACAGGTATCTCTCTGACCTCTTTTATCCCATCAACTTTCGTAATACAGATACGCTTTATCTGTCCGTCGACAAGCATCTCACAAGCACCACATTTACCAATACCGCACTCTAAACTTCTTTTGCGGTTTTGTAAACTATGGCTATGTACCGGATGCCCTGCCTGATGTAATGCCGCTGCTATGGTAAATCCTCTCCCTCCTTCAACAACTTCGTTATTATATATAAACTCCACTTTGTTGGTGTCAGGAATAGTGAGTATAGGATGTGAATCAATTTTTCTCATGAATGACTCTTTTTAAAACGCTACAAATTTATCAGAAAATATGCAGCTATGTTTAAATTTTATTCAGGAAAATTTCTTTTGCCGGGAATAATGAGCAAAACATAGCTATCTGTGTAGTATGATGGTTACAAAAATTGAAAAATAGCATTATTGCGACAATCAGTTACTTCCCAAAACAGCGTATAGCATCGTTAGCATTCACTGCAACAATAAGTCCAATAAGAATTATCATACCAATCATCTGGGCATACTCCATAAATTTATCACCGGGTTTGCGGCCGGAGATAATCTCATAAAGCAGGAACATTACATGGCCGCCATCAAGGGCTGGAATGGGTAAGATATTCATAAAAGCAAGGATAAGCGATAAAAAGGCAGTGATATTCCAGAAGTTCTCCCAGTCCCAGTTAGGGCCATACACTTCGGCAATGGTACCAAAGCCTCCGGCGCTTTTATGTGCATCGGTGCCTTTCTTGAAAAACAATCCAATTGATTGAACATACTGCTTCAGTTTGTCATAAGCATACTTGGTTCCTACAGGCAATGACTCAAAAAATCCATATTTCTTTACATCATATTCATAGAATTGAAGCTACATCAAATGCTTGTTGGCAAAACTTGCACGGATGACCTCAATAAACCCTTCGTCACTGACCTTTAGAGGAACGGTTCGTTTTTGATTTGAAGATTCTACCTCTACCACAATTTCCTTTCCGCTGTTCTCCTGTAAAACATCAACTACTTCATCAAAGTATCTTGTGGATTGTCCGTTTACAGCAACAATCCGGTCATTCTCTTTAAGCCCTGCATTATAGTTAATAGAAGAGTCGGGAACAGTTTTAACAACAAAAGGGATCCTGAATGTCATCAGAAAACTTCTTCTGTCTGACAGTTTGCCGACGAGGCCTTTGGGCATAACCAGTTTAACGAGTGAATCATTTCTGTTGACAACCACTTCCTTTTCGTAGCCCAATGAAATTTCTGCACGGGCATCTTCAAAATATTTTACTTTTTCACCATCGACTTCGACAATTTTATCCCCATTTCTAAAGCCCACATTATATCCAAGTGAGTCGACCCAGATACCACCGTGCATATTGTCGTTTGGCAGCCTGATATCGCCGTATGCAAATTTCATCATCCAGAAAATCAGGACTCCCAGCAACAGGTTTACCAGCACTCCTCCAATCATAATCAGCAATCTTTGCCATGCCGGTTTGGACCGGAATTCATAAGGCTTGGGAGGTTCTTTCATTGCCTCCTTATCCATGGATTCATCGATCATTCCACTGATCTTAACGTATCCACCCAATGGTAACCACCCCAGCCCATAAACAGTATCTCCTTTTTTAAACTTAAATATAGAGAACCATGGGTTAAAGAAAAGGTAGAACTTCTCAACACGTGTGTTAAAAAGTCTGGCAAAAATGAAGTGCCCCATTTCATGTAGAATAACAAGGATGGAAAGCCCGGCTAAAAGTTGTATGATGGAAATTAATATATTCATAAGTAATTCATTTTGTTTTTTACTAAATCAGCGTAGTAGCTATTTCTCTTGACAGTGCATCGGTTTCTGCCAAATCATCAAAGGAAGGCTCGTTAATAAAATCTACTAAACGCATAGTTTTTTCAATTATTTCAGACATTCTGTAGAATCCGGCTTTCTCATGTAAAAAAGCATCCACTGCTATTTCATTGGCAGCGTTCAATATACATGGCATATTGCCTCCTTTTTTGATAGCATCGTATGCAAGTGCAAGATTACGAAATTTTTCAATATCGGGTTGTTCAAACGACAGGGTGTTATAATTATTTAAGTTTAACCGTTGAAAATCATTATATAACCTTTCCGGATAAGCCAAAGCATATTGAATAGGCAAGCGCATATCGGGAGGGCTTAGCTGTGCTTTTATTGAGCCATCGGTAAACTGCACCATGCTATGGATGATGGATTGCGGATGGATAACAACTTCAATGTGTTCAGCAGAGATGTCGAAGAGCCAGTGTGCTTCAATCACTTCAAGGCCTTTATTCATCATAGAAGCAGAATCGATGGTAATTTTATCACCCATATTCCACGTAGGATGTTGCAGGGCATCATTTTTGGTAACACCTTTTATCTCTTCGGCAGACATGTTACGAAATGGGCCACCTGAAGCCGTAAGGATAATTTTCTCAACACCATTGGCTGGCTCTCCTACAAGGCACTGAAAAATGGCGCTGTGTTCGGAGTCAACAGGGATGATAACAGAATTATAATTATGTAAGAGGTTTTTTATTAATGCTCCTGCAACTACGAGCACTTCTTTGTTGGCCAATGCGATCTGCTTACCTGCTTTTATGGCGTTGATAACCGGCCTCAATCCGGCAAATCCTACAATAGCGGCAACAACGGTATCAACAGAGGAATGAGAAGCTACATCTTCGATGGAATCTTGTCCTGCAAAAACCTTTATGGGTTTGCCGGAAAGGGCATCATGCACCCTTTGATATTTCGATTTATCTGCTATTACTACCACATCCGGCATAAACGTAAGGGCTTGTTCGATAAGTAAATCGCAATTGCTTCCTGCAGTGAGTACCTCAACACTAAACTGTTCCGGATTTTTCCCTGCCACTTCCAGCGTTTGTGTGCCAATAGAGCCGGTGGATCCTAAAATGGCTAATCTTTTTTTCATCATAAATCTTTTTTTCACCCGAAACCAAACATATGAATATTATTTTTACAAGTATTAAGGTATTGGCGGGGCATATTAAATTTTTTAGAACACCATAAAATTTTCCGGGTCAACCGGGTTTCCATTAAGCCAAAGTTCAAAATGGAGATGGGGCCCTGATGATAGTGTGCCGCTTCCACCATAAATGGCAATAGCTTCTCCTGCCGCTACATATGTGCCCTGTGACTTCAACAGGGCACTGTTGTGTTTATACACTGAAACAATATTACCGGCATGTTGTATGGCAATTGTATAGCCGGTCTCTACCGACCAGGTAGAAAGAATTACCGTGCCGGGCAAGGTAGCTTTTATAGCTTCATTGGTTTTTGAGACAATGTCAACAGCGTAATGATTGGCAGAAGGATTGAATCCATTTACCACGGTACCCTTCAACGGGGTGAAGAATATGTAACCAAACTTACCGGAAGACGCTGGCCGGTCATTACCTGTAATCAAGGAATATTGGTCTTCATGACTATACTCGGCACGCAGCAAGGAATCTTCTTTGCTGCGACGTAACCGGATAGTGTCGTAATCTATTTGTTCAATAGACGGAGAATGGGCCGTAATGTCTTCAATATCTTCTCCTTGCATAACACGTTGAAGATTAGATATATAGAGTTCATATTGTTGCAATACTATAAGCTGCGAATCGAGCCGTTGCTGATTCTTATAAGACAATCGTTCCAGCTCTATATTGGAACTGGTGTCAATCATATTTCTTAACCCGGTGTTTGCTATTATGATAAAGGTTAAAACAAACAGGATAATTACAGAAAGCCCGCCAAAAAGGAACAGATTTAAGCGCGTTAAACGGAAAGAGAACTTCTCCTCGAAGTTTAAGTCATTGATGAGCACAAAACGGTATCTGTTTTTTAGCTTTTTAAACCAGGATTTTTTTTTGCTCTTTTTCGCCATTATAATAAATCATTTATCTCTTTGCTCTGTTATCGATACAAATATCCGAAAAAAAAGTTTATACATAAGAATTCTTTTGTAGATTGCATAATGCTTTGAACTACTGAAAAAATAAAATAATTTTGCATAATCGGAGTTACTTATTAACGCCAAATAAATTTAAAACTGCGTGTATGATAAAAAGGGATAAGAGAAAGATAGGTATAGTACTGTTGCTATTCATTTCATTGGGATTTATATTTTCATGTGCTACCGACAAAGACAAGTGGTTGAACCGTAATTATCATAGTATAACCACTCAATACAATGGGTATTTTAACGGTAATGAAAGTTTTAAATCCGGTGTTGAACAGATTGAGTCACAACACGCAGACAACTACACCAAGATATTACCTGTTTTTAAATATGGCGACAAGGATGTAGCATCATCAGCCAACAATGCTATGGATGTGGCGATAAAGAAAGCCTCAATTCAGATCAGCCGTCATACCATGTTTATTAAAGGTATAGAACGAAACCGTTGGATCGACAATTGCTGGCTGCTGATAGGCAAGGCTCATTTTTATAAGCAACATTATGAGATGGCCATACAGAACTTCGATTTTGTAATCGCACGATACCCCAATACCATCACACGTCATGAGGCTATGTTATGGAAGATCCGCGCGAACAACCAACGGGGGAAATTTGCTGAGTCGGAGGCTCTTTTCGGGGTGCTGAAAAAGATTATTGATAATAATCAGACCTCGAATCGTGTGAAACGTATGTTCCCATTGGTACATACCGATTTTTTTATTCAACAGGGGAATTACGATGGGGCTATCGAACCCCTGAAGCGTGCCATTAAAATCAACAGAAAGAAGAAGATTAAAGTCAGGGCTCTCTATATCCTTGCACAGATACATCAAGATAAAAATAATCTGTCAGTGGCATCAGATCTCTATAAAAAGGTGATAAAGATGAACCCGGATTATGAGATGGCCTTTAATGCAAAAATAAATATGGCTCGTTGTTTCGACGTTGAAGGAAACAGTAGCCGGTTTATCAAAAAATATCTGAACAAGATGTTGAAGGACGAAAAAAACAAAGAGTATCTTGATCAGGTATATTTTGCACTGGCAGAAGTATTTCTCAAGGAGAAAAATGACCTAATGGCTATTAAAAACCTTAAGAAGTCCGTGAGTACAAGCACCTCAAACGATAACCAAAAAGCTATTTCGTCACTTACCCTTGCTGATATCTATTTTAAACGAGAAGCATATGAGCAGGCACAGACATACTATGACAGTGCAGTTATTTTTCTAGATAAAGACTACCCAAACTATGAAAAGATAGTCACGAAAAAAGAGATCCTTACCAATTTGGTTACCAATATTTTAATAGTACAGGAAGAAGACAGTCTACAGCGGCTGGCAGCTATGTCGGCAGGAGAACGCATGGCTGTTGTCAGAAAAATTATTGATTCAATTATTGAAGAAGAGCGTAAACAGAAAGAGAAAGAGAATCAACAACAGATGAATTCCAATATCGGATTTCTGGAGCAGGAGAGCCGTACACAGAACCAACAGATGCAAAAAAGCGGGACATGGTATTTTGATAATCCTACAGCAAGAAGTCTTGGATATACGGAGTTTCAAAACAAATGGGGTGATCGAAAGCTGGAGGACAACTGGCGGCTTAAATCAATAGGAGAAATTGGTATTGACGGTGAAGCAGAAGTACTCGACAGCCTTGTGCTCGACAGCCTTGAGAAGCTCTCTAAAGACCTTAAAGACCCGAACTTCTATCTGCAGAGAATCCCGCTTACAGAAAAGCAGATGACAAACTCAAAAAAACGTATGGAAGACGCTCTCTATAGTATCGGTTATATCTATTATCATGATCTTAAAGACTATGACAAATCTATCGAGGCTTATGACTCCCTGCTTGCCAAATTCCCGGGAGGTGAAAAAGAACCCCTCACATACTACCAACTCTATCAAGTATATACATCTGTTGGATTTGCCGATAAAGCAGCATTCTATCGAAACCTCCTCATTCAGAAATACCCGGAACACGATTATGCCCAGATATTGAATGATCCCGACTATTTCAGGAAAAAAACAGAAAAAGAGAACCTGATACAGACTTATTACACAAATATTTACAACCTTTATAAAAACAAAGTATACGATGATGTAATTCTGCGGTGCGACTCTGCCCTTAACGATAAGTCTTTTCGACCCCTCTACCCAAGGCTTTCTTATTTAAAAGCACTTGCTTACGGCAACAAAGGTGACAAAGAGAAATATATTGCACTGCTGCAAGAGGTGGTTGCGCTTTATGAAGAATCTGCTGAAGCAAACTATGCGAAACAGGCATTGAAATATCTACAGAGCGAAAGGGGTGCTACTGAACCCGGCGACTCAGCGATAAACAAACCGGCAGATAAAATCGATTATTCTATTTATAAATACCAACCCAAAACTAATCATCTGTTTGTATTCGTTGTCAATACCGAAAAAACTGATATTGAAATAGTAAAAAACAATATATCTGATTTTAATAATGAGTATTTTAGCCTGAAGGAGTTTTCTACAAAAAATAATGTTTTTACTTCCGGATTGCAGATGATAACAGTGAGTAATTTTAAGTCATCTAAAGAAGCTTTGGAGTATTATTCGGTGCTGCAAGGCAGAGCCACTTTTGTTAAAAAGGCTGAATCCGGTATTGAAGGATATTTTCCGGTCTCATTATCAAACTACTCTATCTTTTATCAGGATAAATCAATAGAAAAATACAATAAGTTTTTTATCGATAAATATCTGTCATCGGAATAGTATTGTTTTCATTTTTTTTTGTAAAAAAATTTTATATTTGCCAAAAAGGATGTGCCGAAAATAGTATAAATTGTGCTGTTTTATTAGGAGTCTAAAGCATATCAGTCATTTATTGAATATTAATATAAAAAATTATGGCAAAAAGTATTGAAGCTACAACACCGGATGAGTTAAACAAAATTATTAATGGAACCGTTTTTAACGGCGAAATCACCTCCAATGGTGATTTTAGGATCGATGGCACTGTGAAAGGCTCCTTGATTAGTAAAGGAAAAATTGTTGTTGGACCATCCGGCACTATGGAGGGTGAAATAAGATGCAAAAATGCAGAGATTTTTGGGAAAGTAAATGCAAAGATGCATGTTGATGACCTGTTATCTTTACGGTCTTCAGCAGAATTACAAGGCGATATTGTATATAACAAAATTGCTATTGAATCAGGTGCACGGCTGGTTGGAACACTAACCATCAAAGACCAGCAATTACAACATGTTGCAAGACCAGAAGAGAAAAAAGAAGAAAAAATCCAACAGTAAAAACAACAATCCGTTACAAAATTACGCCAGATATAGCAATATCGTGATTCAAATGCTGGCTGTGATCTTTGCTGGTTATTTTATTGGCCTTAAATTAGATCAATTTTTTCAACGGACTGATTATTTACTCACCGCAATATTTATTGTTATTGCCGTAATTGTATCAATGGTTACGGTAATTAGAAGTATTAGAAAGAAATAGTATAATATAAAAGCCATGCAACGATATATAATAGGATTAGTTATTATAACTGCCATACTAACAGCAAGTATTATTATTGCTGATCAATATATGCTTCAGGAAATTCCTGAAAATTGGTGGATGCTATCTCTTTTTTTTCCGGTAATATCTCTTATATCACACTTTTTGCATTGGCTGTCTGTTACATCAAAAAAGAAACTCTACACTTCGTTTTTTATAATGGCTACAGGGATGAAGTTACTGGCCTATCTGGCATTTTTGATCATTGTTCACTATGCTTCAAGAAGCGGATTGACTATTGAGTTTCTTGTTGTTTTTGCTATTTTTTATGTCATTTATACCATTTATGATCTTATTTTATTATTACGATCGATGAAGGGAAACAACGGTAAAAATAAGAATGTAACAGATGTGGCCGCTTAGTGAAAAATTTGACATAAAAATGTATATTTGCAGATCAAACATCTAACACAATATGTTACCGGATAAAAAATGGCTCTATATATTGATTGTCCTGTTTGGCATTTTTCACAATGTCTCCGGGAATACATCTGATTCTGCCAAACAACAACCAACAGAAAACAAATTTTCTGACCATGTTGATGAGTTTATCATGCACCATATTGGTGACGATTATAAGTGGCAGATTGTTGGAGAGACCTACCTGTATCTTCCGGTTATTGTCTTTAATCTTGAAACAAAGGAGTTTGCTGTATTTAGTTCAAAAATACTGAATGACGGCTCATACAAGGGTTATCTTCTTTCGCACGGCAAGCTGGAGCGTCCTGATGGTGCTACATTTATTGATATCTCCATCACAAAAAATGTTGTAGCACTATTTTTTAGTGCATTTTTATTAGTACTTATTTTTGTCAGTATAGCCAGGTCATACGGTAAAAGAGAAGGAAAAGCCCCTAAAGGGTTGCAGTCGTTTCTTGAGCCTGTAATATTTTTTGTTCGTGACGACATCACCAGGCCTGTCATTGGCGAGAAAAAATATGAGCAATATTTACCCTATC
>JAVVFR010000282.1:0-2998 GCA_032250595.1 Bacteroidales bacterium
AACGGAAAGAAAAAGAGTGAGATACACTATGACACCTCCCATTCCTGAAATGGTACGACAACAGCAAAAAAGAGATTGAAGCAACCATCAAAAACGGTGTTTTTGATGGCACATTTACCAACTGGTACAAAAACGGAAACCTTAAAGCATCCGGAGACTATAACAATGGCACCATGGTAGGGACATGGACTGCATGGAGTAAAAACGGAACAAAAACCAGCGAAGTGCCTGCAGATAACGGCCCGTTTCATATCTGGTACGAGAATGGCACCCTGCAGGAAAAAGGATATATTAGAAACGGTTACCGCGACAGTGTGTACGAGAAGTATTATCCTTCCGGACAGATACAAACCAAAGGACACTATCATGAAGGCGCTGCCACCGGAATATGGGAGAGCTGGTATGTTGATGGTACTCCTATGAGTAAAGTACATACCCAAAATGGTCTTTCGTTGTTCTGGTATCCCAACGGTATTAACAAAGAGAAAGGAATGATAGAAGACGGCATGCGAGAAGGTATATGGCGAAGCTATTATCCTGACAGCACCCTTAAAGAAAAGACTTTCTATTTCGAAAACCTGATCGACGGTGAACGGAGATTCTTCCATAAGAACGGAAAGAAAAATAAAATTGTAAACTATAACAAAGGCCTTAAAGAAGGTGTGACCAAATCATGGCACCCTAACGGAAATATTGAATTTGAAGGCACTAATAAAAACGATTCTCTGAACGGCTACGCCAAATGGTGGTACGAAAACGGCAACCCTGAAATGGAAGGCAATCTCATCAACGACCTGCAAGACAGTGTTTGGATATTTTATTATGAGAATGGGAACAAAGGAAGCAGGGGAAGCTTCCTGAAAGGAGAGATGCACGGCGAATGGGAGTATTGGTACATCACCGGTGAGCTGTGGAAAACAGGTGGTTTTCACAAAGGGAAAAAAGACGGCCTGTGGACTACATGGTACGAATCCGGACAAAAATTACAGGAAGGACTCTATAATAACGGCATGCCCGATGATTATTGGATGAACTGGTACGATAACGGACAGGTGAAAGATGAAGGTGCATACCGACATGGGGAGATGCACGGTGAGTGGAAAGGATATTTCAAAAACGGCAACCACCGTTATGTGATAAACTATGATATAGGGGTGAAACACGGTGAGAATATCCAGTATTTCGATGGTGGCGCTATCTATTTTGAAGGAAACTACAAACATGGAAAACTGCATGGTAATGTTACCTACTGGTATGGTGAAGGACTGCTACAAGAAAAAGGCAAATATAATAACGGAAAACGTACCGGAACATGGGTCTTCTTTGATAAATACGGTGTGCTATACAAAAAACAACAGTTTACCGATGATCAACCCGACGGAAAAATCATGGAATACTATCAAAATGGTTCGTTGAAAATGAAGGGTAAGTATAAAAATAAACTGCAACACGGCATCTGGACCTACTTTGACAAAAACGGTAAGATACTCTCCAAAACATTATGGAAAAACGGTAAGAGAGAAAAGGTAATAATCGACGCTGCCGCAGGATTTGTCTTCAAATAATCAGCAGCTTCAGGAGAAAAGCTTCCCAAGATCAATAATGTTCAATAACTGCAAGATGGTTATGGCTACAAATACCACCATAAACCACCTGATAAACCCGGTACCCATTTTTGACGCCAACCGGGAAGCGATAAATGCCCCCACTACCTGGCCTATGGCAAGTATAATACCGTAACGATAATCTACCATGTCGTGCAATATAAAGATCCCCAAAGCAAAAGGAAGATAGAGCATCACGATAAACACCTTAACAGCATTTCCCTTTAGCAGGTCGAAACCGGCATCCAACACGATCCCGGCAAGCAGAAAATATCCAATGCCTATGTGGATAAACCCTCCATATATACCTATAATAAAAAAGACAATATACTGGATAGGGGTTGTCTTGCTCTTTGCCAAATGTGCTCTCCCCTTTAACCACTCCTTTGGGCGTAACAATAACAATACCAGCAGTATCGCCATTACCCCTGCAACTACTTCTCTGAAGAGTGCTTCATCGAAATCAACCGCAATACGAGCACCCAAAATCGACCCCAAAGCTACCGGTATTCCCAAAGTAACAGCTTTGCGTATGGGCAATACCTTTTGTTGACGAAACGAAGCAGAAGAGGTAAGGGTCTGAAAAACCGCAGCAATACGATGGGTGCCGTTGGCTAAAGTAAGAGGCATGCCGGTAGCCATCAGAGCTGCCAAAGATATCACTGTGCCGCCACCGGCCAGCGTATTGATAAAACCGGTACAAAAACCGGCCAGAATGATAATAGTTGCCTCGAAAATTGTCATGCGCAAAAGTATAAAAGAATGCTGCTTTACATGTAGATAAAATACCATTTCTCAGAATTTCGCTAATATACTTTACTAATTTGATTTCGCATATTTTATCCAACACCTTTTCCTTAGCTAATCATAGAAATATGATCAATTAGTATGTGTATGCAATTACCTTTTCGTATATTTATTGCCGTGCATGTTACCAGAAATGATAATGAGCAATTTCAACACAGGAGCAGTTTACTATTTTAAATTAAATCGATACGTTATTATGATGCCGGTTACAGATGCTTATCTGTGCTCACTAAAGTTTGAATACAACCACTTAAAACAAAACATGGCTGCAACAAGAAGATTAACTGCAATTGACCTGATGGAATATAGCACTTTAAGTGAGGAAGAAGTCTGTGAAAAAAATGCCCCAATACTCGATTTATCTGAAATGGGTGTTCTGATACAATTTATAGACAACTTCCATCAGGTGCTTAATTTTTTACCCGGTTCATATGAAAATTTATAAATATTACAAGCAGGACTCCTTCCAACAAACATTATACAGTATGGAGCCTGTGTTGTAATAGCTTATATTTCGAAATTTTCACGCAGCAGCTATTGATATTATTGGTATTTTTGTAACGGAAAACTAATAATAATCAAGAAAT
>JAVVFR010000283.1:0-2988 GCA_032250595.1 Bacteroidales bacterium
CCGATCCGGGAATCAAGTTTTTGTTGCGGCCGATGGTTGATGACAACAAAATATTATCCGTAACACCAACACATAACAAATCATCAAGGTTCATCACCACCGCATCAATCGCAATACCCTCCCATACACTCATATCACCGGTCTCCTTCCAGTAAATGTAAGCAAGAGAAGACTTGGTTCCCGCTCCGTCGGCATGCATAATATTGCAATAACCATCATCACCGGATAAAATATCCGGGATGATTTTACAGAATGCCTTAGGAAACAAACCTTTGTCAAGGCTTTTGGTAGCTTCATGAACATCCTCTTTCGCGGCAGATACTCCTCGTTTGTTGTATTTCATGTTGTAAGTTACTACTGTGAAATTCTTAATGAAATAAAACAAAGAAACACCCCTGCGTCACAATAATGCAACGGGATGTTTCATTGTAATATCGTTCTGTTGCTAGTATTCGGCTGTCTCAAAAATTATTTGTGACTTATTTCTGTCAACCGTAAACTTACCAATCTTCAATAGTCCCTCTTCTCCGATCATAATTGGTGATGCCTGATCATAAGAGACGGTAACACTCACACTCCTGAGCACCATATTTCTGCCAAACTCAAGACTGTTAAGCACAAACTCTGCCCCATCTTTTATCGATCCATCTTCGAGGATAGCCTGGTCACCTTCAGTGAAGTTGTTCTTGGTGATCCATTTTCTCCTTAGCATATACATAGCCTGATCGTATGACATTGAAACACCTTGTAAGGGTTCATTATATTCAAATTCAACGGTGAGCTCATTGGCATAGGCCGTTCCTTTAATCTCTCCATTTTCTCCTACATAGAAATTAACGACCATCTGATCCGGGTTCACTTGTATAAGCCCGGCTACATCGAAAGCAGTATCTAATTTCACATTGGCATCTTTAGGCACATAGTCTGATCTAACAATCCTGAACTCTGTACGCCTGTTGAGCTGATGCGCTGCCTCTTTCTCACGGGTTGTACGCAGCCCGTTGATATAATCTTCTGTAAGGTGAGTCCCTGCTTTAAAAGTAACCCCATCGTAGGTGATGGTCTTTTTCAGCTTCCTGGGTTCTCGTTCCCCTCTGCCCACAGGGATAAGCCTGTCGGGATCGATACCCTTCTCCTTTATCAAATATTCAACACAAGAGCGCGATCTTTTAAAGGAAAGCGTATCATTAAACTCATGGGAGGCCCTGAAGTCGGTATGTGAGATAAGCTCCACAACAATATTGGGATGCTGGTTCATAATCTCCACTACATCAGACAGGGAGTCTTTAAACTCATCCTGGAGGTTCCATTCAGCCAATTCATATCTGATTTCGGGCAACACAATTGGATCGGGTGGTATTGGTTCGAGCTTAAAGTCATGAACCAGATCTGCACTCTCTCTATATCCAACAGTGGTCTCTTTACCGGTTTCCCCAAAATAGATAGGCTTATCCGTTTTCTTGGGAGGGTCTTTGGTTACTTCCATATCATAAGTGGTACGTGGAAGTATCTGCTCGTTATTAAAGCGGTATATCCCTTTTTCGTCGGTAACTGTCTCCTTCACGGTACCATCACTGCCTTTGATCACTACCTTGGCGCCGGGCATACGCTGTAACGTCTGGTTATCACGCACTACACCGGTTAGCGTAAAGAGTATTGGTGGCAAATGTATCTGAAAGAGATCATCACCACCTCTTGTACCTCTTACATCACGGCTGGAAGTCATAAACCCATTCTCTTCCTGACCGTATGCCTTCTCTCCACCTTCTAAGATAATCCCAAAATCATCACCGGGAGAATTGATTGGATATTTCATATTTTCCGGCTCAGTCCATCTGCCGTTTATCATTGTTGATCTGAAGATATCCAACCCCCCCATGCCGGGATGCCCATCAGAAGAGAAATAGAGGACTCCATCCTCTCTGAGGTAAGGAAACATTTCATTACCCGTAGTATTAATGATAGGGCCCAGATTTTCAGGAGCACCAAAAGGTTTGCTGGAACTCGTCCGTCTGACCATCCAGATATCTGCCCCGCCATAACCACCGGGCATATCGGAAACAAAATACATGGTCTTCTCATCTTCACTGATAGTGGGTTGAACAACTTTCAAACTATCAGCAGCAATATTCAGTGCCTCAGGCTCGCCCCATGAACGGCCGCGTTTTTTTGAGAAATAAATATCACATCCCAATTTCTCCTTTTTAACCTTTAAACATCGTGAGAAATAAATTGTATTTGCTTTTTTATTAAAAGTGGATGTCCCTTCATTATGTTCGGTGTTGATAATTTTATCCTCATCAAAAAGCTGTGGACGGCTCCAGTTATCTTTTTTGTCTTTGGTAATATAAAACAAGTCGGTAAACGACTGTCCTGTCCACTCATCATATTTACGTCCTGTAGCATCCGTACTGGAAGAGGTAAATACAACAACAGAGTAGTTTTTTGTTTCAGCATAAGAGGGCGCAAAATCATTTTCACGAGAATTTTGCCGTTTCATAGGCTCTACCTCCCAACGGGTTGGGTTATCTATCCATGCCAAAGCAGAGTCGCAATAAGCATAACCTATCTGCCCACGCCGGTCACCGGGCTCTTTCTCCATATATTTTTCATACGCCAGTTTTGCATCTTCGTATTTTCCCGCCATTTTCAATACCTTAGCATACTTCATGTAAACGACCGGTAAAGGAAAACCGGCATCAATAGCCTTCTCGTATTGCCTTTCAGCCCTGCGGAGATCATTGCTCTGCAAATAACACTCGGCAATCTGATACAGTATTCTTCGCTTTTCCGGTTTGTTCCGCGTTTGTGAATACGCTTTCTTATATAAATCTATTGCTTCATAATACTTACGAAGTTCAAAATGTTTATCAGCTTCGGCAGAATAATTCTTTTGAGCCACCACAACAGTGGTAGAAAGCAAGATTATTACCAAAGCAGATGTAAAGAAACGAATCAGTCTCATATTGATGTATTTTTTTATTCTTT
>JAVVFR010000284.1:0-2977 GCA_032250595.1 Bacteroidales bacterium
GATATGGCAATCGGACAAAGATGCCAATCTTGTGGTAGCCCCTAGTGACCATATCATTCTTAAGGAAGAGAATTTTCTGAGGGTGATCACCTCAGCATTAAAGGCCTCAGCAGCCAACGGCTCATTGCTTACACTGGGCATCAAACCCAGCAGGCCGGATACGGGATACGGATATATTCAGTTTGAGGAGGAGATACTTTTTAAGGACAATCCCAGGATAAAAAAGGTAAAGACTTTTACAGAAAAGCCCAATTACGAGATAGCCAAATCTTTCCTTGCCAGTGGTGATTTCTTGTGGAACTCCGGCATTTTCATCTGGAAAGCGAACACGATACTTCAGGCTTTTGAACAGTACCTTACTGAGATAGCAGATATTTTTAAAGGAGGCCTTGGTAAATATAATACTTCCGAAGAACAATCTTTTATTGCAGAAGCATATTCGGTATGCACGAACATATCTATAGATTACGGTATCATGGAGAAGGCAGACAATGTGCTGGTATTTATGGCTGACTTTGGCTGGTCTGACTTAGGCACATGGGGGTCGTTGTATGAACAGCTTAAAAAAGACGATAAGCAAAATGCAGTGATCAGTAACAATATTATGTTATACGACAGTAAAAACTGTATTGTAAACCTGCCCGGCACTAAGCTGGCAGTGCTCCATGGGCTCAACGGTTATATTGTAGTAGAAAAAGATGGCATCCTGCTGATATGTAAAAAAGAGGATGAACAGCAGATACGTCAGTTCGTTAATGATGTGAAAATTGAAAAAGGAGAACAATACATTTAAAACTATCGTTATGAAAAGAAGAGTAATTTTTGTGTTAGCCGCGTTGCTGATTTTTGGATCAGCAAGAGCGGATGAAGGGATGTGGCTTCCCATGTTGATAGACCGGTTGAATTATGAAGACATGCAGAAGAAAGGACTTGAGCTTACTGCGGAAGAGATTTACTCAGTAAACCAGTCGTCACTAAAAGATGCCATTGTTATTTTTGGAGGAGGATGTACCGGGAGTATCATTTCACAAGATGGCCTTTTGCTCACCAACCATCATTGTGGATATAGCTGGATACAAAGGTTAAGTTCAGCTGAGACAGAGGAGACCAATTTTTTAAAAAACGGATATTGGGCTATGACCAAAGAGGCGGAGATACCGGCACCTGATCTCTCTGTACGTTTTTTGGTTAGTATGGAAGACATTACCGAGCAGGTTCTTAAGGAAGTGCAACATATTACTGATGAGTTTGAGCGCATCAAGGCTATCAATGCTTATCTTGGCACTGTGGCTAAAGAGGCAGAAGAGGGCACGCATTATCAAGCTGTAGCACGTGACTTTTTTGCAGGAAATGCTTACTACCTCTTTCTTTATGAAGTATTTACCGATGTGCGTTTTGTAGGGGCTCCTCCTCAATCTATTGGGAAGTTTGGTGCCGATACCGACAACTGGATGTGGCCACGCCATACCGGTGATTTCTCTCTCTTCAGGGTGTATACCGGCGCTGACGGAAATCCTGCTCCTTATGCAAAGGATAATATCACACTAAAACCAAAACATGCTTTGCCTGTTTCCACTGCCGGTGTCAATGAAGATGATTTTTCTCTGATCTTCGGTTATCCCGGCGCTACCGAAAGGTATCTTACTTCTCATGGCATTCAATATAATCTAGACATGCTTTATCCTGTTCGTATCCAGATACGCCGGGCTAAGCTGGATGTGTTAGATGAAGATATGGCTACCGGTGATGCACTGCGATTGATGTATGCCACAAAACATGCACAAATAGCAAACTATTGGAAGAATTTTATCGGGATGAGTAAAGCATTGAAAAAACTCGATGTATATGGCAAGAAACAAGAGACTGAACAGCGCCTTCATCAATGGATAAACGCATCAACATACCGGAAAGAGAAATATGGAGCTACACTTATCAAGGATTTGGAAGCTTATTATAGCAGCCTGGGGCATAAATTTGCTGCATTTTATGCACATTATGAAGCATTCCGTTCGGGCAGCGATGCGTTGAATATGGCACGCTATGTTACCGGATTGGTAAAACTCCTCGATGATGAAGATGTTGATCAGGAGAGGCTTGATAATGCGATAAAGGCAATAGAAAACAGAATTAGTGTAAACTACAAAGACTATAACAAATCTACCGACCTGAAATTACTTGCCGCTACACTGGAAAGCTATATCAATTTGATACCTGAAGAGCTGCTTGCTGATGTACTAAAAGATATTACTAAAAAATATAAAGGAGATTACCTTAAGTACGCTGAAAAGGCATTTAAGAAATCTATTTTTGCTAATCCTGAGGAATTAAGGAATGTTATTGCATCAAAGAAGAGCAAAGCTATCAAAAAAGATATGTTATACGAGTTGGTGGTGGGTATTGATGAGAAAAACGCAGCGCTTCGCAACGATGTGCAAAATATTCAGGTGGAAGGGAGTCGCTTAAAACGTCTCTTCCTTGCAGCGTTGATGGAAATGGGCCATGAAAAGATTTTTTACCCGGATGCCAACAGTACTTTACGGCTCTCGTATGGAACGGTTAAAGGATATTTCCCAAGAGACGGTGTTGAATACTTGTATTATACAACCATTGAAGGGGTTATGGAGAAGGAAGACCCCAATAATTGGGAGTTTATCGTTCCTGAAAAGCTTACAGAACTTTACGAAGCTAAAGATTACGGCAACTACGATTATGATGGGGAGATGCGTATATGCTTTTTAACAGACCACGATATCACCGGTGGCAACTCTGGCAGTCCGGTATTAAACGGGAAAGGCGAGCTTATCGGCCTGGCTTTCGATGGTAACTGGGAAGCTATGAGCGGCGATATCCATTTTGAACCTGAACTGCAGCGAACTATCAACGTTGATGTGCGTTATATTCTTTTTATCATCGATAAATTTGGCGGAGCAAAACACCTTGTTGATGAGATGACACTGGTGCGCTCAAAGAGAGTGAT
>JAVVFR010000285.1:0-2976 GCA_032250595.1 Bacteroidales bacterium
TCGTCGGTGGCTGCATCGCCCACCGCGTCCCAAGCAAAAGCCTGGACAGCGGGTGAGCCGGTATCCATGCAGGATGTCGCAACTAGATTTTGTTCCATGGGCACCATATTACCACCCATGGCCATCCAAGGCCCGCAGAACTGCCTGCACAGTAGGCGTCGGTTGGCCGTCGGCCAAGGGGGCGCCCTGAAGGGTGGCAATGTAGCGAAAGGGTGCACTCCATGTTCACATTCCACACAACGGCGTTCCGGTCGCTGCCCAACGTTCGTACTGGCACACTTCTCGCTTCAAGGGCTGATAAACGCGGAATTCATCTCCCCTGCAGGTAAGTCCAATGCAAGAGTCTGATAGCAAGTCAGCCGAATCGGCTTCGCTGAAGCCTGTCGAAGAACTTCTTTCTGCCGTAATTCGCTTTGCAGGCGACTCCGGTGACGGGATGCAACTAACAGGATCACAATTTTCAGATACTTCTGCCATTGTCGGTAACGATCTGGCTACCTTTCCTGACTTTCCTTCTGAAATCAGAGCTCCACAAGGCACTATTGCCGGTGTATCAGGTTTTCAGGTTCATATCGGACACAAAGAGGTGCACACTTCGGGTGATTTGGCCGATGTGCTTGTTGCCATGAACCCGGCAGCATTAAAAGCCAATATGAAATGGATAAAACCCGGCGCTACAGTTATTATTGATATCGATAATTTTGATAATAAAAGTTACAAAAAAGCAGGATTTGTCGAAGACCCTCTTGGTGATGGAAGCCTCGAAGGTTATAATGTCATTAAAGCTCCTATTACTGTTTTAAGCCGTGCCACAATTAAAGACATGGGACTGTCGCCAAAAACAGTGGAGAAAACCAAAAACCAATTCGCATCCGGAATAATGTACTGGTTATTCAACAGAGATATTAAACTTGGCGAAGAGTTTTTAGAAGATAAGTTTCAAGAGAAACCGGAACTTATTGAAGCCAACAAGCGTGTTTTAAGAGCCGGTTATCATTATGCAGAAACTATAGAAGCATTGCAGACCACCTACCAGGTGTTGCCTATGCAGAATAAGAAAGGGAAGTTCAGAAATATTACCGGAAATATTGCTGTAGCCTGGGGTTTAATTGCTGCAGCGGAGAAGTCGGGTCTTGAACTATTTCTTGGCTCATATCCTATCACTCCTGCGAGTGAAATTTTACAGGAGCTTTCAAGAAGAAAACATTTGGGTGTAAAAACTTTCCAGGCGGAGGATGAGATTGCAGGTGTTTGTTCAGCAATAGGCGCTAGTTTTGCTGGAGCCCTTGCAGCCACATCTACATCAGGGCCCGGGTTATCGTTAAAAGGAGAAGCTATTGGGCTTGCAGTAATGACCGAGCTGCCACTGGTTATTGTAAACGTGCAACGTGGTGGCCCCGCTACCGGTTTGCCTACTAAACCTGAACAATCAGATTTGATGCAAGCATTATACGGCCGCAACGGTGAGAGTCCTGTGGTGGTTATTGCCGCTTCCAGCCCTGCCGACTGCTTTGAATATGCATTTATGGCTGCCAAAATTGCCCTTGAAAGAATGGTACCCGTTATTTTACTTACCGACGGATATATTGCCAACAGCTCTGAGCTCTGGAATATCCCCGATATGAATAAAATGCCTGATATCAAACCACGATTTGCCACCCCTAATGACGCATCATATCAACCTTTCAAACGTGATCCTGAAACATTGGCCAGAGAATGGGCTATCCCGGGTATGGAAGGGCTGAGACACCGTGTAGGCGGATTGGAAAAAGCTGATATCACCGGTGAGGTGTCACACGGACCCCTTAACCATCAAAAAATGACCGAATACCGTGAAGAGAAAGTGCAACGAGTTGTTGACCTTGTTCCCGATATACAACTTATAGGTGAACAGGAAGGTGACCTCCTTGTTGTTGGATGGGGCGGTACTTTTGGAGCACTGAAAACAGCTGTTGAAGATATTCAAAAAACAGGGAGAAAAATTAGCCTCGCACAATTTAACTATATCAAACCATTACCAAAAAATACAGAAGAGGTATTCAACAAGTTCAAAAAAATTCTTGTGTGTGAACTAAACAGTGGACAATTTGCTAATTATCTGCGCTCTCAATTTCCGCAATTCTATTATAAACAATACAATAAAGTACAAGGATTGCCTTTTATGATTTACGAATTAAAAGATGAATTCATCAAAATTTTGGAGGAAGTATAAAATGGTTTCAAATAACATAAATATCCCGGAACTTACTAAAAAAGACTTTCAAGTCGATCAACCCGTAAAATGGTGTGCCGGCTGTGGGTCTTTCGCTATTCTTAATTCAGTAGCCACCGTGTTACCAAAAATTGGTGTGAAAAAAGAAGATATAGTCTTTGTATCCGGAATTGGATGCTCATCAAGATTTCCTTACTATATCAAAACTTACGGCTTTCATGGATTACACGGGCGTGCCTCTGCTATCGCTTCAGGGGTGAAAGTGTCCAACCCCAATCTGAACCTGTGGCAAATTACCGGTGATGGCGACTGCATGGCTATTGGAGGCAATCATTTTATACACCTGTTAAGAAGAAATATTGATATCAATATTGTACTCTTAAATAATAAAATTTATGGATTAACAAAAGGGCAATACTCTCCTACCACTCCAAAAGGAGCAAGAACTAAAACATCCCCGGATGGCACAATCGAAGAACCTTTTAAACCCGGGGAACTCGCTATTGGTTCTAGTGCTCACTTCTATGCCAGAGTAGTTGATACAGACCAGAAAATGATGCAGGATGCTTTTATGCAATCAGCATTGCATCATGGGGCAGCACTTACTGAAGTGCTCGAAAATTGTGTTATATTCAACAACCTCGCCCATGCTGATATCACCGATAAAGAACTAAAAGACGATCATACAATTTATCTTCACCATGGCGAGAAAATGATTTTCGGTAAAGAGAGAGATAAAGGACTTGTTCTGGATGGCCTTGCTC
>JAVVFR010000286.1:0-2965 GCA_032250595.1 Bacteroidales bacterium
GATATTGCGTTTATCGACCAGGGTGTTACCCTTAAGTTTTCACAAGATACCGTTCTTTTTGATACCCTTTTCACTACTATCGGTTCCTCCACTGCATGGCTTAAAGTGAAAAACCCGGAGAAAAAACCTGTTTTAATCGACAGAATATACCTGGCCGGTGGCACTGCCTCTAATTTTAGAATCAATATTGATGGTGAAGCAGCTACGGTAGTTAAAGATTTCAGACTTGACGGTGGCGACAGCATTTTTATCTTTGTGGAGGTTACTGTCGATCCAAATAATTCCAATAACCCAATGGTTATCGCCGACTCTGTTGTTTTCGAAAACAAAGGAACAGTTCAATCTGTGCATTTGGTAGCATGGGGACAAGACGCACATTTTATTGTGGCAGATAAAAGTATAGGTTCGCTTCAATATAAAATCGTTGCCGGAGAGAATGAAAACATTACCTGGACCAATGATAAGCCATACGTAATTTACGGTTATGCCGTTATCGACTCTGCCGGACAACTCAATATTAACCCTGGTACACAGATACATTTTCATAACAACTCCGGCATGTGGGTATATATTGATGGTTGCCTTAAAGTTAACGGTACAAAGGATGATCCTGTAACATTTCAGGGTGATCGTCCGGAAGGCTATTACAAAGATATCCCCGGACAATGGGACAGGATATGGATAAACCAGGGAAGCAGAGACAGTGAGATCAACTATGCGGTTATACGAAATGGTTTTATAGGTATTCAGGCTGAAAAGCTTGGCAGTCAATCCTACTCCAATAAATTGGTGCTCAACAACACGATAATTGAAAATATGTCGGGACGCGGTATTTTTACCAAAAGTTATAATATTGAAGCTACCAACTGTTTGATTGCCAACACCGGAGAAATATCTGTATATCTTTCAGCCGGAGGTTCTTATGACTTCAGGCATACTACCATAGCTAACTATTGGCCTTATGAAACACGTCAAATCCCCTCTGTGGTTGTAAGTAACTATTACTTTGATGCTGCTAACAACATTGTGTATTCCGGTGATCTCGTAAAAGCATATTTTGGAAACTCTATAATATACGGCAGCAACAAAGAAGAGTTTGCCATGGCCAATGAACATGGAGGCCTTTTTAACTACACCCTCGATCATTGTTTCATAAAGACAAGCCTCAATCCGGCAGATTATCCTCTTGATTGGCTGAACTGCATGACACGTAACTCAGACCTTCCCGGATACAACCCTAATGAACCGCTGTTTGTGGATGCCCCTAACGGTACATTTGAACTGGATTCTCTTGCCCCTGTCGTTGACTATGGCTCTTTGCAGATTATTAACAATGCTCCTGTTTCCCCTGCATCCATTATCCAACATGATATCAAAGGAAACAGCCGTATATCGGATATCGCTCCTGACCTTGGTGTTTTTGAGTTCGTCCCTGGGCAATAACATATTTGTTACTATTAGCTTTAAACCCTGTTAAATATTTGATATACAACTAATTATAATTATTCCTTGAATATGAAAAACAGCGCTACAATCACTGCCATCTCCACCTCACCCGGAAAAGGTGCTATCGCTGTTATCAGAATGTCTGGCCCTTTAACATTTACTATTATTAAAAAAGTATATAGGCCTGTAATTGAGTCTAATAATAAATATTATCTGAATTTAAAAACTACCCATTTAGGAAGTATCTGTGATAAAGAAGAGTGGATTGATGAAGTATTGATAACACTGTATAAGGCACCAAACAGCTATACGGGTGATGACATGGCAGAGATCAGTTGTCATGGATCTACCTATATTCAGCATCGTATTTTGCAGGTACTGATAAAGTATGGCGCCCGGCCTGCCGAAACCGGAGAGTTCACTCTCATGGCGTTTATCCATGGGAAAATGGACCTCTCCCAGGCAGAAGCAGTGGCTGACCTGATTGATGCAAGGTCGCAAACAGCCCATACGCTTGCAAAACAACAGATGCGTGGAGGTTATTCCGAAAAGATCAAAGCGTTACGGAAAAAAATGGTGTCGTTTGCTTCCCTTATTGAACTTGAACTCGACTTCAGTGAAGAAGATGTGACTTTTGCTGACAGAGACCAGCTTAAAAAGTTGTTAGCTGATCTGAAAAATGAGATCAAAGCCCTCCACGCTTCTTTTTCTCTTGGCAATGTCTTAAAACATGGTATTCCTATTGCCATTGTTGGCAGTCCTAATGCCGGAAAATCAACGTTGCTGAATGCACTCCTTAATGAAGAGAGAGCACTTGTTTCTGATATTCCCGGTACTACAAGAGATACCATCGAAGACACAATAGTGATCAATGGAACGGCCTATCGTTTTATCGATACCGCCGGGTTGAGAGAGAGTGAAGAAAAGATAGAGATCATGGGAATGAAACGAACATGGGAAAAGATTGACAAGGCTGCTGTTGTGTTATATGTTATTGATGGTAATGCGCATACGGAGAAACAAGCTACCACCATGGTCAATGGCTTACTCAAAAACCTGGATGCCCGGTTTACCAAAAAACAAATTGATACAAAAAAAATTATTGTGGTGGTAAACAAGTGCGACCTCAAGAGTGGCATACCTTACCAAAGAGCGTTTAAAGGAGTGGATCATACTGTATATATCTCAGCAAAAGAACAGCAACATCTGGAAAAAATTATTGAGATATTATCACAAACAGCTGCTATACAACGCCTGGAAGAGGAACTGGTTGTCACCAACACACGCCACTTCTATGCATTAGAAAGAAGCCTTGAAGCTATCAGGGAGATTGAGAAAGGCCTCTCTTCTTCCATACCCACCGACTTGGTCGCAGTGGATATACGAACAGCCATGCACTATTTAGGTGAGATAACAGGTGAGATATCATCACAAGAAGTATTGGAATCTATATTTAGTACTTTCTGTATCGGGAAGTAACCACCACAAAAGAAACTACCAAAACCTACTGCTAAACCCT
>JAVVFR010000287.1:0-2933 GCA_032250595.1 Bacteroidales bacterium
CTCTTGATAAAGACACCCGTCAATACCTCATATGCCTTTTGATACGACGGACGTATCGAAAGTCTTAAATATCCTTCACACTCCCCTCTGTCCATAGCGAGATACCGATGTGAGGGAGTTTTTTTTACAGGTTCTGTAAACGAGAAATAATCTTTATAAACAGTACCCTCCTCTTCTTTACCGGGAATAATTTTTGTAGTTATCATCGACTCTTCTTCGAAAAGCCGTCGAATTTTCATCCTGGCAGTATGGTTCTCATTGATCCATTCAGCGATAATATCCCTTGCTCCGGATAAGGCCTCTTCAACACTAAACACCTCTTTTTCCGGATTGATAAAGAGGGCTGCCTCTCTCTCCAGATCGATAAGCCCTTGCTCCATAATCAGTTTTGCCAGGGGAAGGAGCCCCTTCTGTCGTGCTACCTTTCCTTTTGTCTTTCGTTTTGGTTTATATGGCAGGTAAATATCTTCCACTGCTGCCAATGTAGTGGCTTGTGTCAGCGATTCTCTGATAGCATCGGTTAATTTGCCTTGCTCTTCAATAGAATGAATAACCGCCTCTTTTCTTTTGTCGAGTTCAGTGAGTTGTTGCGCCCTGTCGCGTATAGCAATAATCTGCTCTTCATCAAGGCTCCCGGTCATCTCTTTTCGGTATCGTGCAATAAATGGTACTGTGGCACCTTCAGAAAAAAGTTGCAACGTATTAGATACCTGCTTTTTTGTTAAAGCGTATTGCTGGGCGATGATTTCAGTGTAATGACCGGTGTGCATATGTGAAAGTGTTTTGTGCAAAAATACATGAAATAGCTATAAACAAAATTAATTTAAAAGAAGAAGGGCAAAAAAGCACCCTTCGCAGGGTGCTTTGGGACTAAACAATAATAACCAAAACGATTATCCATGCATAGCTATATATTGGTTCAGTTCAATTAAACTGCTCTCAAATTGAAATGCACGATGAACAGTATAGAAGAACTGTTTGTTACTGGTTCTGTGGTAAGCCCATTTTGCAAACTCCAACCGTGTTGACTCGAAGCTAAAGAGTTTCATAATCTTATATACCATTTCTGATGATACCCATTTACCGCGTATTCCTTCTTTGGCGATGGAGAGTTTGGTCTGTTCGAATGACGCATTACGGATCATGGCTTCCAAACGGTTGAACGCTGCCGGACCGATAATATAAACAGCATTGCTGTTTGGGCCGTTATGATAACCGATGGTGCCACTGTTGCCATTGTTTCCGTAGTGACCATTATTTCCCTGGTTGCCATTGCCATGATAACCATTGTTGCCGGTATTAGGGTGTAGGTCTATCCGCTGTGTGACCATAAGCCTCCCGTCAACAGTCAGGTGGCTTATCAAACGCTCCATATCGTTGATCAAGAGTTTGCCGTTATAGAATATCTCAACATATTTTGTGTAATAACCATTGTTGTCTGTAAGGTAACGATATACCTGGAGGTTATGATTACCTGGTACGACATCATACAACATCAGAGCAGAACCATCGGGGTCTATCACCTCTCCATTGAGAATAATATAGAATGGAGTGTTGTTTGCCATGGTGATACTTAACTCACTCAATGCATTGGCAGGAAAAGTGAAAATGCTGATGAACAGCGCGAGGGTAATGAGTTTTGCTTTCATGATATGGTCCTCCTTTGTTTATGAATACCTGTTTTATTGCAACCAAACGATATGCCATAACCAAGAGAGATAAATTAAAAAATGCAAATAAAATGTAAATGAATCACTAATGGTGGGTTGAACAATTCAATGAGACTGGCTGGTGAGCACATCAACAATATGAATAGTTTTAATAGGGATGTTATGTTTATCAATATAACCCTGGAGATGCATCAGGCAGGAGGCATCAGTAGAGACGATATAACTGGCACCGGTTTTTAGGGCATGCTCAATTTTCTGTTCAGCCATGGCAGTAGAGATAGGCTCGTTTTTCACGGCGAAGGTGCCACCAAAGCCACAACAGGTATCTGTCTCTTCTATCTCAACCAATTCAAGGCCGGAGACATTGTTTAACAGAATCCTGGGCTCTTCTTTTATTCCATATTCCCGTAAGGCAGCGCATGAGTCATGGTAGGTTACTTTGTATGGGAAAATAGCCCCCACCTCGGTGACCTTTAAAATATTCACTAAAAAATCTGTGACTTCAAAAATGTTCTGTTGTACCTGCTTGAATTCAAGGTGGAGCGGGGAGTTGTAGAAAAATTCCGGATAGTAGTTTTTGATCATGGCAATACAAGATGTAGTAGGGCCAACGATATACCGCCCTGTCGATAATTCATTAACCAGCTTCTCCGCCAGCTTGTAAGCCTCATCCCAATAACCGCTGTTGAAGGCCATCTGTCCGCAACAAGTCTGTTTGGGATTGTAATGTACCTCAATGCCTAGCTTTTCAAGTAATGTGACCATATTTTTTGCCGTCTCCGGATACACCTGGTCGATGAAACATGGAATAAAAAGTTCTACCTGCATACCATTCTTACTTTGTGAACAACAAATTTACATTAAGTTTTTTTATAAACATAGTGGTGTATTTGCTATCTTTTCTTTTGAATGTAGTTTTTATGGCTGTTTCTTTTAAGTTAATAGTCACATAAGCCGTCTTTTTGCCTCTTTTTTTCTATTTTTGCCGCATATTTTAGTTGCCGCGATGAGAAAATACAAGCATCTTTTTTTTGATCTTGACAGGACACTTTGGGATTTCGAGCGAAATACAAACGAGGTTTTTCAGGAGATGTACCGTGAATATCGGCTGAAGAATTTGGGGATAATAGATTTCGATTATTTCCTCAACACCTATCATCAGATCAATAATGATTTATGGGATCAATATCGTGTAGGAAGCATTAAAAAAGAGGTTTTACGTGAACAGCGTTTTGCTGATACGTTGCTTGCTTTTGGTGTTGA
>JAVVFR010000288.1:0-2917 GCA_032250595.1 Bacteroidales bacterium
CAGTAAATTATGACGGGCGTTTTGGCAATAAAAAAGATTATATCTATCTTCGCATAGTAGAACACCGGTGATTGATAGTTGTATTTTTCGGTTATGACCAACAGAAATAAATCTCTATAACGAAATCCGGAATATCAACAAGACCATTAACACTTTTAAAAAACATATCATGAAAAAAACATTTTTCATCATAATGATGCTTGCTCTGTTTGTTCAACAAGGGATAGCACAACAAGATATCTTCTCTGCCGCTGCTAAAGGCAACAAAAAGCTGACCAAACAACTCATAAAAGAAGGTGTGGATATCAACGACACAAATCGTCTGTTACAGACACCCCTTTTTTTAGCGGCAAAAAACGAACAATTTGCAATTGCAAAACTCCTGATCAAGAAAGGAGCCGATATAAATAAAGCTGATTTTACGGGAACTACACCTCTTATGACAGCTGTAGAGCACGACAATCTTAAAATGATAAAATACTTCTTAAAAAAAGGAGCCGCCATAAATGCAGTCGACAATAAAGGATGGACAGCCATTATGCTGAGCAAATCCCTTGAGGCATCCAAATTATTGGTTGGTTATGGAGGTGACATAAAACATGTAGCGAACAATGGTGTGTCAGCACTGATGGTAGCTGCTGAGGAGGGGAATCTGCCCCTTTGTCGTTTTCTTATTGAAAAAGGGGCCAATCCACAAGCCTCGGATAAAACCGGGCTAAAAGCGGTTGATTATGCAAAAAAACGTTCCCATCAAGATATAGTAGATTATCTTCTATCAATAAAATAAGTTTTATGCGAAAAGTGATATCCAACAATTCTGAAAAGGCCGAACGCATCATCAATAAATGCAAATTTTGTTTTATTGGCATGATTGACCTAAAAGGACGCCCCTATGTGCTTCCGTTTAATTTCGGCTATAAAGATGAAACAATATGGTTTCATTCCGGACGACAAGGCCGTAAAAGTGCTATTTTCAGGAAGAATCCCGAAGTATGCATCACCTTCAGTTCTGATGAGTCGCTCAAAGTTGTGAACAAAGAGGTAGCATGCTCTTACAGCATGCGTTTCCGTAGTGTTTTAGCTTATGGAAAAGTAGAAATTATTGATGATTATGAAAAAAAAACAGAAGCGCTGAATATCATTATGAAACAATATACCGGGAAAGATGATTTCACTTATAATAAACCGGCTGTTGATGATGTATCGGTATTTAGAGTAAAAGTGAAACACTTCAGCAGTAAAGAATCGGGATATTAATCATAAACAACAACTGTTTACAAAACGGACCTTTTATCAGAACAGACGCTCCCGGAATATACGATTCGAGAGAGCGTGAACTAATGCAATAACCAATCCCCCCAGAAGCATTCCCACCATGGCTCCTCCAATAACATCTCCCGGATAATGCACACCAAGATAGATACGGCTATAGGCAACAACTGTTGCCCATAAAAACATCAACAATGAAACCCATCGCCAGCCTCCTCTGGCTAAAAGCCAGGTAATAAAAAGAGCAAGGCCAAAAACGTTGGATGCATGAGAAGAGACAAACCCATATTGTCCACCACACCTGCCATCAACAGTGTTAACCATGTGAGCAATTACCGGGTCATGACAAGGGCGAAGCCGCTCAAAGACATTTTTAAAGAGGTGCACAGATACTTTATCCGTAAGGAAAACCAACACCACGACCGCCAACACGATAAACCACGTCTTCTTTTTAAAACGCCACAGCAAGAGTATTAAGATCATCAAATAAAACGGAGCCCATGTATATTTTCCGCTGATGGCAACCATAACCGGGTCGAGCCACTCTGCACGCCATCCGTTGAGCAATAAAAATATTTTTGTGTCAAGGGCTAATAAATAATCTATCATACAAACCATTTACGCGTTCAACTGATTCCACAGCATATCTTTTAGCTTATCAATACCTTGATTGGTAATGGATGAGATAAAAATATGAGGTATATCGGGTAACTCTTTTGCTATTTCATTCATCAGATCCTCATCAAGCATATCTGATTTTGTGATCGCCAACATTCGTCTTTTATGCAATAATTCAGGGCTATAAGTATTAAGCTCGTGAATTAACACTTTGTAACTATTGATGATATCATCAGCATCGGCAGGGATCATAAAAAGGAGCACTGTATTTCGTTCAATATGCCTTAAAAACCTAATCCCCAGCCCCTTACCTTTGCTGGCATCTTCAATGATCCCGGGAATATCGGCCACAACAAAAGAGTAATGGTCTTTATATCCCACGATACCGAGGTTAGGTTTCAGTGTAGTGAATGGGTAATCTGCAATTCTGGGTTTAGCAGCAGAAATTACAGACAACAAAGTAGATTTGCCTGCATTAGGAAACCCGACAAGGCCGACATCCGCCAGCACTTTAAGTTCAAGTGCTTTCCATGCTTCTTTTCCGGGTTCTCCCGGCTGGGAATACCTTGGTGTTTGATTGGTAGGTGATTTAAAATGGTCGTTGCCCAGTCCTCCCCTGCCACCGGCAAGGAGGATAAATTCCTGATTATGATGTGTAATCTCCCCTTCATGCCTGCCCGACTCCACATCAATAGCTATTGTTCCCAAAGGAACTTCAATAATAGCATCCTTGCCTTCAGCACCGCTTCTTCTGTTTTGTGCTCCGTTTTCACCATCATCAGCAATAATATGTTTCTTGTATCTTAAATGGAGTAGTGTCCAGAGGTTTCGGTTACCCCTTAAAATAACATGTCCTCCCCTGCCACCATCTCCGCCATCAGGGCCTCCCTTAGGATTGCTTTTTGAACGAAAAAGATGCGACGACCCTGCTCCCCCTTTTCCTGAACGACAGTAAATCTTTATATAATCAACAAAATTGATGTCTTCTGAACTCATAGTTTACCTCTGTAGGGTTTTATAGCTTTTCCAT
>JAVVFR010000289.1:0-1450 GCA_032250595.1 Bacteroidales bacterium
CAGGTGCTCACACGATCGATATCACAGTAAGTGATGGAATAGACCAGGTCACAGACCAGCACATCGTTGTGATCAATAATGTACTTCCGCGCTGGGATGTAAATGAAGACTGGGAAGTTAACATTCTGGATATAACTAAAATTGGCCAGGAATATGGCACTTCTATAGAGGCCCCTTACCCGCGGTGGGATGTAAACCAGGATGGGGTCGTAAATATTCAGGACCTGACAGTTACAGGATATTATTTTGGTGAAACTGTGGCTTAAGGGTGCAGGAGAATATAGTTGGATCTTTCCAATATTGAGCAGGTAAATATTAGACGGGATTAACAGGATTTACAGGATGGTGCAAGCCACTTTTATATCCCGTCAATCCTGTTAATCCTGTTAATCCTGTCCAATAATTCAGGCAATACGATTCTATGTTTAAGAATATATCTTGAAAAGTGATGTTCCCCACACAATGATGAAGAGAACCATATAGTTGTGGTTCGGGGAGTGCTGCCATGGCTGTTAAAATATATACTTTGTGTAATTGTAGGACCCACGGAGTACACCTTCATCATATGTGAACATTTATAAAAGATGATGTTCAACTATTAACCAGTGATAATGATGTCAGAAACTGCCGCGAAAGTTAACATCGGCGAATTTTTAGCCCGTAAGATTGATAGAACAATTCAATCAAAATCCGTAAAGAGCAGAGAGGGTTTTGTCAAAAAGGCGATTCTGCATTATTTGGAAGATTTAAGTATCAATAATCTGAAATCTGATCTTTTCAAAGAAACGCTGGATACAAAAGAAATCATGCTGAATGCATGGAAAAAACCGATAGAAGCTGATGAGGCATTAGAAATCCTATCCACGCTTGGATACGGTAAAACAAAGAAATCCGTTGAAAAATCCATACAGATTACGGAAAATGAAGTAGAAAGCAAATATGCAAAATATAGTATCCAAAATTCCCATACGTAAATTAAACACGATGAAGGATTTTATAAATCTGCTTTTGCATTATTTTCAAAATCCTATCTAAGCGGGGGTGTACTTTTATACCTTTACCACACTTTATCCTTTGAGGAGGTCAAAAATCTTTTCCTCATCAAGGGCAGTTACTTCTCCACTCTCCATCTCATTGACTCTCAGGCAGATCTCTTTCATAAAATCAGGATCAGTGATTGCTGAAAATTCCCACCTAAAATGGCCTGTGCAGTCATGAAATCACAGTATTTTTACAAAATAGCAGATTCCAAACGCGTAAGACGAACTTTAACCTCAGAGAGTTCCACACTCAAATTGGCAATTCTGTCCTGTGCGCCAGTATCGTGCTTTGATACGGCATGTGTGAGTTGATTAAAATTTTCATTTGTTTCCTGTTTGAAATTTTCTAATGTATCAATCATCACATCCTGTTTCCCAATCATCACATCCTGTTTCCCAATCATCACATC
>JAVVFR010000289.1:1550-2909 GCA_032250595.1 Bacteroidales bacterium
GTTTCCCAATCATCACATCCTGTTTCCCAATCATCACATCCTGTTTCCCAATCATTTTTGTCATTTCTCCCCTTGCAAGATCCAGCCGCTCACCCAATTCTTCAACAATATCGCCACGTTTTATCTCAAAATACTCAAAATCCCCGGTAGCATCCTCGAAACAAACATCCAGTTCTTTCACATAGATGGGATACATTTTGATCTTAATTAGCTCTATGAACGAATTGAGACTTGCATTCTCCCCTTCACATACGATCTTCACATCATATGGCTTAATATTTTCCACAAAACCAGTTAGATTTATTTCACGAGCTTCTCGTTCAACAACATCTCTGTAGCCTACCCTCTGGACATTACCTTTTGCGATAATTATTGCTCTTTGCATAACAGCATTTTACTAATTGAATAGATAAAAAGATTTGCATCTACCTATAGCACATCATCAATATCAATAATGTGCATCTGCGATGGGACGTAAATGAAGACGGGGAAGTTGATATTCCGGACATAATAGTAATTGGCCAGAAACAAGGCATGACTATTGTTGTTCCTTACCCGCGCTGGGAAGTAAACCAGGATGGTGTCGCAAATGTCCAGGACCTGACCCTTCCAGGATATTACTTCGATGAAACTGTGGCTTAAGGGTGCGGGGGTGTGGAGTGGTTGTGGCGGTGGAGTGTCGTCATGGCTGTTAAAATATACAATCTATGTAATTGATACCCAAAGCCCTGCCACCTCAGCCCGACCTTTTAGATTTGAATAATATTTAAGGCGTAGATATCGTGAAACGTTTTTGTCCCTCTCTGCGTCCCTCTGCGGTTACCGTTGTATTTACTCCCGTTCCAATCCACTTTATGGCCTGCTGCTGCTCCGTCATGTGCACTTAATAAAATGCTGGCCCATTCACAAATTGATTTTAGCTAAATGCTTACGTTGATAGTATTCGGTGATATTTTAATATGTTCCGATATGCCCCCCAGTTCCATTTAATCAATCAGATCTAAAAAGTCTAATTACGCCTGATTGCAGAAATAATTTTCTGACAGGATTAACTGAATTGACAGGATACGAGGCAACATTCCAATTCTGTTCATCCTGTCAAAAAGTCAAAGAGTGATTGGCACTTAATTATGAATGATGACACAATACCAATACCAATATCCAGTTATACAGCGAATAGTTAAGTTACCGAAGCGACTACAAATCTGTGTAAATCAGTGAAATCTGTGTCTTTTTATTGTATATAATCTATAAGATTATGTACTCAAGTTAATCCGACCGAAAGGAGGATTTTATTGTATTTTCAGACACGGATTAACGTACTATTATACCTTTCGGTAGATTGTGAGGCAGGGTCGC
>JAVVFR010000290.1:0-2901 GCA_032250595.1 Bacteroidales bacterium
AATTCCTATCATAAAGAAAATAGGATGGTATATCAACCTTAAAAAGAGAAACCCGGAAAAACCTTTACCAAATTGGATATTACGCTCCCTGAAATCCAATAGAGTAAAAAATTAACAAAAAACATACCCACTGAAACATATTCATACCTTATCTGTTTTTCCTTTTTTTGGGCTTTTTCCGGTTAAGTTGTTTTAAATTTTTTCGTAAAAACTTTTTTAACTCTGCATCTATCTCCCGATCTTCATAGGTTTCATTATCATCATAGATCTGTATACGTGCCTTTTTAATCTCTTTAGTATGAATAAGCCGTTCAAGGGTAAGGATCAATGAGGGTAACAGCAGTAAGTTGGTTAACATGGCAACGAGCAGTGTTAAGGAAACTAAAATCCCCAATGCCTGTGTGCCACCAAAACCGGAGGCAATAAATATGGAAAAACCGAAAAAGAGTACGATAGAAGTATATATCATACTAAAACCTGTCTCTCGCATTGCCATGATAACGCTCTTTCGTTTGTTTCCGCTATGTAATCGTAACTCCTGCCGGTATTTTGCTAAGAAATGTATTGTGTCATCCACAGATATCCCAAAAGCAATACTAAATACCAAAATGGTCGATGGCTTGATAGGTATTCCTGTAAAACCCATTACTGCAGCTGTTACAAGCAATGGAAGAAGGTTGGGAATCAATGAGATAATCACCATCCTGATATTCCTGAACATCCAGGCCATAAACAAAGCGATCAGCAATACAGCCAACCCCAGGCTGATAAAAAGATTCCGTATCAGAAAATTCGTGCCTTTAAGAAACACCACTGCCATACCGGTGGGGGCCACATCATACTGATCAGGTAACCGATAAGATGCAACAATAGCCTCTTTCTCTTCAGCGGAGAAATTTTCCCACTCCTCCGCAGTAAACTCCTCCATAGACGAATCGTTGACATTGATGATTTCTGTATTCCCGTTCATATCAAGCTCCTGATAAAGCGTAGACAGAGGCTCATCCTCCTCAAAGTAACTGTTGTACCACCTTGGTGGATTGAACACCTCTTCTAAAACAGGATGTAAAGAGTCTTTTAATCGCTTTATCTTATTGGTGCCGATATTAGCCATTTGAAGACTTATACGGGTAACTCTTCTCGATGTATCTAAAAAAGCATTGAATGTATTGTCATTGTCGGATTGCTCCGGATCAATATATTGCTTTAACTCCGCAAGCTCTTTCGCTGATGGGAGGATATAAAACTTCTCATTGCCATTATTATGCGCCTGGTTAAGAAAACATATACCATCGACAATGGAGAGAGGCTTCGACAGGTAATGGGAGAAATTGGTATCGGTTTCAAGAATCCTGTAAAGCCTGTTGATACGGTATAGCGTACGAGCATTATGGCTAAAAACACCATTCTTCTCCCGGGTGTCAATCTTTATCTCAAAAGGTAAAACTCCGGTCATGTGATGCTCAAAAAACAATAGGTCTTGATATAACGGATCTCTATGGGGAATATCGTCAACAACATTACCGGTTGTTTTGATACGCTGAATACCAATAACTGAAAGCACCAATATAACTGCAGTGATAATATACACGTAATTACGGTAATCTATAGCGATACGGATAAACCTGCTGACGATCCGGCGGAAAAAAGTTCTCTCCAAATGCTTGGTATGTCGTGTCTTTGGTGAATTAAGATAACTGAAAATAATGGTGATCAACAATAATGAAAGCAGATAAACACCCAGGATATTCAATGATGCCACAATGCCGAATTCACTAAGTACACTGCTTCTTACAACAATGAATGTTGCAAAACCGGAGGCTGTAGTCACATTGGTGAGTAAAGTAGCATTCCCCACCTTTTGTACAACACGCGACAAAGCTTTGATTTTATTGCCGTGCCGCTTATATTCATAGTGATATTTGTTGAGTAGAAAAATGCAATTGGGAATACCGATAACAATGATCAATGGTGGAATAATGGCCGTTAAGATGGTGATTTTAAACTCCAATAAAGAGAGTGTTCCCAATACCCATATCACTGCAATGCTTACAATCAATATTGAGATTAACACCACCCTGAAAGACCGGAAAAAAAGAAATAGTATTATAGCAAGAATCAACGCTGCAAGAAAAATAAAAATAGCCAATTCGTTTGACACCTTTGCCATGGTTTTAGAACGGATATAGGGCATACCGGAGTAATGCATGTCAATGCCGGTATCTGCAGAAAACGATTCAGAAATATTGTGTACTTCCTTAACAAACTGCAGCCTCTTTTTGGTGTTAAGGATCTTTTTATCAAGTGTAACCGCAATCATTGTAAAGAAAGTAGTATCACTCTTTTTATATAGCAACCCGTCAAAAAATGTAAGCCTGAATAATTCAGCCATCAAAGAATCAAGCTCCTGCTGTGTTGATGGTTTTTCCTTTATCACCTCCTGTAGTGTAAGCTTGCCGGTTACCGAATCTTTTTTTATGTTAAATGCATTGGTCAGAGATAGTAGTGTATCCACTCCATCTAAGTTTTCGATTGTTTTCGTGAAATCGTAATACTTATTAAATACCTTAAGTTGTAATATTTTATCACTCTCCATGCCAATAACCATAACAGATCCATCTTGCCCAAACTGTTTTTTAAACGCAATGTATTCACGGTAGGTAGGGTCGTTAGAGGGTAACATCTGAATCATATCATAATCCATCTTTACATCCATGGCTTTATAACCCATAAAAATTGTAAACAGGAATATGGCTAATAAAATAGCAAGGCGATTATGTAATATTAATCTAACAATTCGTTGCCACATTTTGGTAATAAATAAAAGTGATTATTGCGCGAAAAAAATTTCCGGTGCAAAGATATAAAAATATTGAAAGGCTAAGGTAAATTAGAGGGGAG
>JAVVFR010000291.1:0-2900 GCA_032250595.1 Bacteroidales bacterium
ATGCTTTTTTGCCCAGGCTTAATATAAGCACAAGTTATGTATTTTGCAAAGAGTATAATTACTTTGTTTATCCCAACAACTATCACCATTTTGTAAATTATTATCGTGACACTTTCCAGCACGGGGGAGTCTCAATGGAAGAGATGATCATTCCTTTTGTCAGTTTAACATCGAAATAGAATGAAACAAAGATTTTTTGTAGATTCAGAAGATTTTATAACCCTCGATGCTACTGCTTCCAAAATAATCTTGCAGCATCCCGGCATATATACTTATACCCTGCAAGGAGAATTGGGGGTGGGGAAAACAACTTTCATCAAATCATTCTGCAACCATTTAGGAGTTATCGATAGTTTGTCATCACCAACATTTTCACTAATAAACAGATACCGGACAAAAAACACGGGTATTGTTTTTCATCTCGATATGTATCGAATAAAAACAATTGATGAAGCTTTAGAAGCCGGTGTTGAAGAGGCACTTTATACAAACAATTATTGTTTTATTGAGTGGCCGGAAATCATTGCTCCAATTTTACCGGAAAATTTTGTATCTTTAGAACTTTTATTAAACACAAAAACATTACAACGCACTATAAAGGTACGTTAAAGAGGTAAACCAAATCATCCTACTTCATGATGGAGAAAAAAAAACAATTGTTTTCTTATAAGTCATCGGAACAGATGATGCCCCAGGAACAGCTGATGAATATCGAAAAAAAAAGCAACCGGTTTTCTTTAGGGATACCCAAAGAAGAGTATTTTCAAGAACGGAGAATACCCTTGGCTCCTGAATCAGTAGCAATGCTTGTTGAGCAGGGCCATCATATAAAAATACAGGAAGGGGCCGGCAGGGCGGCTCATTTTAATGATATAGAGTATATTGAAGCCGGGGCAACCATAGCCAAAGAAGCAGAAGAGATATACAAATCAGATATCATCCTTAAAGTGGCACCTCCTACTATTGAAGAGATTGACATGATTGATCCCAGAAAAGTGCTTATCTCTGCATTACATACCACCATGCAAAAAAGATCATTTTTCACCGGTTTAATGCAGAAAAAAATTACTGCTTTTTGTTTTGAAGAGATTAAAGATGAGACCGGCAACAGGCCTATTATTCAGTCAATCAATGAAATTGTCGGCAACTCCACTATCCTTATCGCTGCATCATATCTGGCCTCGCCAACACATGGGAAAGGCAATCTGCTTGGAGGTTTCACAGGTATCACTCCCACAGAGATAGTAATCATAGGCTCCGATACTGTTGCCGCATTTGCAGCAAAAACCGCTATCGGCATGGGGGCTACCGTAAAGATTTTTGATAATAACATTACCCGGTTACGGCAGTTGATATTATCGCTGCCGGGACCTGTTTTCTCGAGTATCATCCAACCAAAAGTGCTATCCAAGGCACTTACCACAGCTGATGTTGTTATTGGGGCATTCAATATGCCACCTTCAGGAAATATGCCGTATGTCGTGACTGAAGAGATGGTGAAAAAGATGAAAAGTGGTGCTGTTCTTATTGATGTCAGTATCGATTATGGTGGCTGTATTGAGACATCAAGTTGTACCAGCCATAAAGACCCCGTTTATGTTAAACATGGTGTCACACATTATGCTGTCCCCAATATTGCAAGCAGATATGCACGTACCGCTTCTTATGCCCTCAGTAACTATTTTACCCCTCTGCTGCTCAGAATGGGTGACTATAGCTCTCTGGATAAATTTATATTGGATGACAAAGGCTTCCTAAGTGGGATTTATGTGTTTAAGGGAATCCTGGTAAACTATGCTATCGGAAAACAATTCAATATCCCTTCTCAAGACATTGACCTGCTTATGGCAGCCTTCTGAATGCTGCAAAAATATCATATCATGTTTAAAAACAGAACACCCTTGCTCATCTTTTTAATCAGCAAGGGTGCTTATCTATAGTATTATATCTTTGAAGAATATTTGCCTTCTATATCTATTTAATAATTTTCATCCCTCCCTTTTCACCGGCAATCTTTTTGTATGAAGGAGTTGCGGGAAAAATTATTACTTCATAGGTATAAGATGATTCGGGAGCACCGGTAATTCCTGAAACCGTAACTGTATATTTGACATCATTAACAATATTTGACACATTAACATTGGGTTCCCAAACAATTCTACTATCCGGCCAACCCCCTGAGGCAGAACCTTTATGTACAATATTAAGGGATACATTCGCGCCTGTCTCATCCGTCATTTCAACATTTGCTCCTGTATAACCTGCCCCTCCAGGATTACTGAATGACCAACGGGGAAAAACAAGCTGATTGGGCATATATCCTGCTGCCGGATAAGCAACAAAATCAGGCCCTGCTGCTGATGGATTAAAATTGTCTTCCCACATAATACAACTGGTTGTGTTAGTGGAACCTATACCAATTTTTTGAAGGCCGGGCAACAAAAACCAAGCCCTGTGACCAACAGGTTTATTATTGGCTCCTGCATCCTCAATAAAACCTGTTATACCATAGGTTGAGTGAACACAATAGTCTCCTGAAGTTGCTGAACCAATGGCAATATTGGATTTCCCTGCTGCATTGTATCCATCTTGTGTCCAACACTTCCATCCACTAGGTGGAAAATGACTTAGATTGCCCTCTGCTTTAAATATTAACGAAGCTTCCTGACATGCCTGATGTTGTGCAGGGTTCTCTACAACATTGTCTTCTAACCCACATAACCTTCTAAAATAATTGAGCCGCTGTAAAACTTTTGTCCGGGCCTCCTGAGAAATAGTGCCTGCAACACACCCTGTTGTGCTTCCTGTCCAACCCGGATCATTGCATAAAGATCCAATGTAATTATCTTCATAATCCTTTATGGCTTTCTCTCTCTCTGTTAATACATTATTGTTGTTTT